>NZ_JBAEAP010000354.1:0-7902 GCF_056205495.1 Psychrobacillus sp.
TTTTTTAATTAGTCTTTGTTAGTAGATTGGGAAGTATGAACATTTAGCTCAACGGGATAATTTCTTGCCTCAACTTTAATTCTTGATATTACCTCTTCTTCATTAAGCTCAGTAGGTCCAACGCTATAGCGCAGCTGATCGATGAGCTCACTTACTTCATACCACTCCATCAAATCGTCCGGATAATCTAAATCAGATGCAATAATCCGATACATCATGTAAGCTAAATCAAATATCGCAGAATGACTATTAGCCTCTAGTATTTTAGCTGCTAAATAACCTAAATAATCTCTTGTACATGTTTCAAGGGTTGGTGCTTGTATTGATAACTCTTGTAAAGCCCTTTTGAAATAAACTTCCACTTCGAAAATACTCTCATTATATGAGATGGAAGAAAGTATATTTACGGATGTTGATGATATATCGTTTGCTAATAAGTTATGGGACCAATTCACATAGTCCTTAGTGGTCACAGTTCTTTTTTGTATTTTATAAAATAGAGCATTGGTTTTCACTGTATTAATCTCCTTAAATAATCTCTTTTATAACTTTATACACGATGAACAAAAAATTTTCTATGCAATATGCTATAGAAATAGCTGTTAGTGTTCTGCTTTGAGATATGCTATTATTGTAAAAAAATAGAGGGGTAAGACACTATGAATTATATAATCCAATTGTTCAGCTACATGCCGAGCTTGTAGGGTGCGCTATTGCCATATTCCTTGAAGCACCTTGCAAGCTCGGGTTTCTCAAGGGAGCTGATACAATATGAAAAATCGTTCGAAAGCTTACACTCGCCATCAGCGAGAGCGAGCCATTCAAAAAAAGATAGGAATCGTAAGAAACGTTTTTAATTGGGACGACAACGGAGTAAAATATACGCCCGTAAGAGGTAAGTTTAACAAAGGCAAGGTTCATTGTTCTTGTCGAATGTGCCGTTATGAGCAATATCATGGGATTCCAAAAGCCAAATATCAAACAAAATGGCATGCTATGAAAATGGAGATAGACTTAGAGTTAACTGTTGATACGGGAGATAGCTAAGGCCTCCAGTAAAAAGCAATATGCCAAAAAGCTGATCGCGATTACTTATCACGATCAGCTTTTTTTATGTTATTCAGGTAAAGATCTTACTCTTCAATGATTTCTTTCCCTTTAGAGAACCATTCTTCTACATTCCAAACCTTTGTCGCTAGGCCCTCATAAAATTCAGGCTCATGGCTGACAAGAACAATTGTGCCTTTGAATTCCTTCATCGCACGTTTTAACTCTTCTTTTGCATGAATATCTAAATGGTTAGTTGGCTCATCGAAAATTAGCCAATTACTTTCTTCCATCATTAGCTTACATAAACGAACTTTCGCTTGCTCACCACCACTTAAACTGGAAAGGGGGCGGGTAATGTGTTCACTTTTAAGTCCAGTACGTGCCAATGCTGCTCGTACCTGGCTTTGCTCCATACTAGGATATGTTTCCCACACAGACTCAATTGGTGTAATGTTGCCAGCTTTTACTTCCTGTTCAAAGTAAGAAGGGAATAAGAAATCTCCGCGAATCACTTTGCCACCAATTGGAGGGATTTTACCTAGCATTGTTTTTAGCAAAGTAGATTTACCAATTCCGTTCATCCCAACAAGAGCAATCTTTTCCCCACGCTCAATCGTAAACGTTAAAGGGGGAAGAAGTGCCTTGTCGTAACCGATCTCTAAATGCTCTGCTTCAATTACATAACGCCCAGAGCTACGAGACTCCTTAAAGCCGAACTCTGGCTTCGCTGCAGTTTCCGGACGGTCAATACGCTCAATGCGATCCAATTGTTTTTGGCGAGATTTAGCTCGTCCAGTTGTAGAGTAGCGTGCTTTGTTTTTAGCAATGAATTCCTCTTGTTTTTTTATGAAATCCTGTTGTTTTTCATAAGCATCAAGATGCTGTCTTTTATTTAGCTCCGCAAGCTCTAAGAATTTTTCATAGGAAGCAGTGTAGCGTGTAAGCTTCGAAAATTCTAAATGGAAGATGACATCTACAATTCCATTCATGAATTCTGTATCATGAGATATTAATAAGAAAGCATGTGGATAGTTTTTAAGATAGTTAGATAACCAATTTACATGCTCTTCATCTAAATAGTTAGTAGGCTCATCTAGTAAAAGTACTTTTGGCTTTTCCAATAAAAGCTTGGCAAGTAAAACCTTTGTACGCTGACCACCGGATAATGCCTCTACTGGACGGTCTAGTCCGATTGCATCTAGACCAAGTCCTCTAGCAACCTCTTCGATCTTCATATCTAGTGAATAGAAGTCTCCAGCATCTAATGCATCTTGAATTTCTGCCATTTGTTCAAGTAACACTTCAAGCTCTTCAGGTGTAGCATCACCCATTTTTCCAATAATCTCGTTAAGCTCTTCTTCCTTTTTATAAAGAGGTAAGAAAGCATCACGAAGTGTATCGAACATGGAACGGCCTGGCTGTAAGCGTGTATGCTGATCTAAATATCCATAATGAGTACCTGGAAGCCATTCTACTCGACCCTCGTCATATATAATCTCTCCCGTTAAAATGCTCATCAATGTTGATTTTCCAACACCATTTGCCCCAACTAGTCCTACGTGTTCGCCCTCAACTAAGCGAAATGAAACCTCTTTAAATAATGTGCGATCACCGAATGTATGTCCCAAATTTACTACGTTTAACATATGATTTTTTCCTCCAAAAAGAAAGCTCGCAAAACTGATAAAACGATTATTTTCTCTGTATCTTTGCTTAAAAAAGCATCGCAAAGATGACAGACGGGGCAGTTAACATACTCCAACCCTACCAAAGGACGGGTTTCCATACGTCTCTTTCCCCTATCTGCAAACAGAAAAAATACGTTTTACAGTTCAGCGAGCTGTTTGTTTAGTTTAGCAAGGTCTTCTTCCATTTGTGCTAGTCTACGCTCAGCATTCTCGACTTGAGTAGGATGTCCATTTGATTCAAGCTTTTCCATGTCACCTTGTAATCGAATATAGTCCATTTTTAACTCAGCAATTTGTGTCTGCAGCTGTTGTTTTGTCATGAATGTTCACCTTCAGCTTTTTGCTTCATTGTAGCACAAAAATTAACTTAATGCGCAATTTCTTCTTCCTCTTTTTTGGAGACTATCAATTGTTCTATGAGTTCCACTACATCTGTAAGGTGATTGCTAAAATCTAGTTGCTTTTGTTTATATTTGTAGGCATTTTTGCGATTCTCGTGAAGAATGATTTCCATTATTGCATTTTGCAAGTAGGATTGTTTTATCTTTCTTCCAAGTCCCAGATTTGTAAAACCATGCTTTTCAGTAGGAAAACCGTAGTTAACCTCTTCCTCATGCGCACATAGGATGATGCAAGGTACCTGGAATTGTGAAACTAAATAAGGCACATATGATCCCGAGCTAATCACGATATCGCTTAATGGAATATAAATTTCCGGTTCATTCGTTTTAATAATGCCGATAGATTTCCTTGTGAGAGCGAAACGTTTTAGCTCCGTTACATCATGCTTATATTGATCATTCACAAGTACACTGATACGCAATGGAATATGGAGCTGTACTAGATGCCGAAGTGTTCGGTACGTTAAGTTTTCGGGATCCTCATGTGGAAAAGCGACAACTATATGCGGAGGCAAGTCCGGCATGTTATTATTTTTATAAACGATCTTGTGTACAGGAATGTAGCCAGTTGGCCCATATACATAATTCTCCTTGGAAACTTCTTTAGGAGTTTCATAGAGTGCCTGAAAGACAATATCAGCGAGTAATCCGCCATCTCCATGATCATCAAAATGAACCAGGCATCGGTTATCCTTTTTTAATCTTTTAATAAGATCTTTTTCAGAATTACCACTATCATGAATGATACAATCCGGCTGGAAGGAGTCCATCTCTGCTACTAATTGAGCATTTGTTTTATACAAGAAAGGTTTAATCTGCTTTTTTTCTAAGTAGTAAATGAGGCTTGTATTAGAAGAAGGAACAAAAACTTTATTTTCCTTCATCTTCATTGCAGAAAGAAGGCTATTTGCACGATCGGCAGGATACAATCCACGATGAGGCAGCGTGTTTAATAAATAAGCAAGTTTCAAATTTCATCATCTTCCTTTCAGACATATTCCTTCTATTGTATGGGGACGGGCAGGGGGATATGACAATTTGGCTAGGAAAGTGATTCCTACATTTAAAAGGAGGTATAAAAGTGACTAAAAGAACAGCTATAGTAGTTGGAGCGACGGGCTTTACAGGTCAATTTTTAGTGAAGCAGCTCTGTGAGAGTGATGAATATACAGCAATTTCAATTATTGCTAGAAGGAAACCCGATTTTAATCATCCAAAGCTTGACGTAAGAGTAAAGGATTTTGAGCAACTGGAGGAAAAGGATCTAGATATTGCAGATGACTTGTTTTGTTGTTTAGGGACTACGATAAAAAAAGCTAAGTCGAAAGAAAATTTTCAAAAAGTGGATTTTGAGTACCCTCTACAAATTGCTTCCCTAGCAAAAAAGAGAGGTATACCTAATTTTCATGTTATTTCTGCAGTTGGTTCAAACAAAAAGTCTCCTTTTTTCTATAGTCAGGTAAAGGGCAAACTAGAGGAAGAGTTAATAGCGCTAAACATGCCGAGTCTCTCCATATTTAAGCCATCTCTAATAATCGGTGGGAGAGAGGAATTTAGATTAGGCGAACGTCTATCCGAAGGTTTATTTAAAGTGTTAAACCCAGTGCTGACGGGTCCCTTTAAAAAGATGAGGGCAGTCGAAGGACGCCAGCTCGCCTTTGCTATGTATCATTACGCCGTTCATGGTCAGAAGAATAAGGTGAATATTTATCAAAACATAGATATTTTAAAGGCTAAACAAATCGAAGTGAAGGAAGAGCAGCCTATTTCTAGAGAAGAGCTTTTTAATTGGGAGAAAAGAGAAGGTATTTTTGTAGATAAGGAAAAAAAGGATAAGTAAGAAAGATGCTATTGTCGTTCATGCAAGAAGTGCATATACTGCATTAAACTAGGTAATCCCGTATTTAAAGGGATAAAACTGGGTGTAGCCCAGAACGGAGCTATTTCAGTCAAAAGGATGAACTTCATCAAACAGGAACTTTTCTACTAAAATGGAGCTATTTTTTTGATATAATAAGAACGAAAAAAGGAGGTTCTGTTAAGGTGAAAATTCTATTGGTGGACGGAACAATTATCGGAACAAAAACAGGTGTATTATTAGAACAAGTGAAAGAATATATAGAAGAAATCAATAAAGACTATACATTGGAAATCATCAAGCTTTCTAATTATGAGCATCAATTTGTGGACGGGCGACCATTTCAACAATATAACGATGACATGAAGCTATTGGTTAGTAAATTTGATCAAGCAGACGGGTTTATTTTTGCGACGCCTATTTTTCAAGGATCTATTCCAGGCGTATTAAAAAATACCTTCGACTTCTTGCATCCAAAATCTATGCGTTACAAGCCGGTTTCAATCGTAGCCAACGGAGGTACATTCCAGCATCATCTAGTGGTAGAAAACCAGTTAAAGCCAATTCTAGATTATTTTAAATGCTTAGTTACTCCAAACTACGTGTACACGCAAACGAGTCACTTTGATGAAAACAATAAAATCATTGATAAAGATGTTCATGCTCGATTAAAGGAGCTTGCACGCGTGTTTGTTCTTTATGCAGACATGAGCCACAGCCTAACAAAAGAGGCAACGATTCGTATAAATTAATTGCTTTCCCTAGACTCTAGTAATCGGAAAGACTGACATTAGACTGTAAACAATTTTGTAAGTTGTTTATAGTCTTTTTTGTTTACTTCTGGTTAAATCACAAAGTTCCGTGGAGGTCTCCTGCTCTCCAATCAAGTTTAATCAGAGGTGCTTTTTATAAAATTTACTAAAAAAAATAATAATTCACTGAACCATTTCTCTACTCGGGTGTCTAATGTATAGAAGAAAGCTAAAAAGGGGTGTCGATGTGGAAGAGTTAGAAATTGCAAAAAAAGCTATACAAAGAGATGAGCAGGCTTTTTTGCAATTAATGCAGGAGCATAAAGCTGCTCTTTACCGAACGGCATATGCATTTCTGAAAAGTGAGCATGAGGCAGTGGAGGCAATGCAGGAGATCACCTTTCGTGCCTATCAAAAAATACATACAGTAAAGGAACCAAAATATATAAAAACATGGTTAATCAGAATTATGATCAATTACTGTCAGACTCAGCTAAAGAAAAACAAACGATTTATATCTACTGATGCCCTTCAAGTGCAAGGATATGACGAGAACAGCTCTTATTTGGAAATAGAGGAAGCAATTTTGTCTCTGTCAGAGAAAGAACAGCAGCTTATTTATATGAAGTACTATCAAGAATCTAAGATTAAGGAAATTGCAGTATTAGAGAATATTCCTGAGGGAACAGTAAAGTCTCGGCTTCATAAAGCACTCAAATCATTAAGGAGTTTTTTATCGGAGAAAGGGGGAGCAGACCATGTTTGAAAAAGAGGAAGAAATGATAAGCAAATCGAAGAAACGATTAGAGGAAATGTCTCTTCCTGAAGAATCAGTAAACCATGCGATTCAACATGGTCTGTTAAAAGCAAAAGCAAAAAGGCGCAACCGTAGAAAAACAATATGGACTATTGGAGTGGCAGTTATCCTCATGCTTACTTTTACAACTTCTATACGGGTTTCTCCTACATTTGCAACTGCAGTAGCCTCTATTCCCGGGCTGGAACGATTTGTCAAAATACTTCAGCCAGAGTTTGATAAAGGTTTAGAAGCCATCCTTGATCAGGAATATTATGAGCCAGTTGGTATTAGTCAAACGGAGAATAATATTACTTTCACGTTAGATGGTGTAATTATAGACGAAACGGGTGCAGAGATTTTTTATACGCTAGAAGCACCCTACTCTATAAAAAATATCGATTATGGTGATATAAAATTCTTCAATGGTGATAAAGAATTGGTAAGCTCTATTGGTTACAATTCTCCCAACCAAGAAGAAGAGAATCGGAAATTAGACAAATTTAGTTTTACCTTTAGTGACATAGAGAAATTTAAAACGAAAGATTTTAAAATTAAATTTGAAATAATGGAAGGAAGAGACAAGACAACAGCCTTTGAAGTTCCATTTACAATTAAAAATGATTTAATGAGCGGGAAAGAATATAAGTTAAATAAAGAAGTAATAATAGATGGTCAAAAGATTTTCATAGAAGAAGTAAACATTTATCCTCTTCGAGTAGCACTTAACATTCACTTTGATGAAAAGAATACGATGGAAATACTTCAATTTGAGGATATTCGGTTGGAGGATGAAAAAGGAGAGGTATGGAGCTCTATACGAAATGGCTCCTCCGGCTTTGGAGGAGTTGGGGATTTAGAGAAAACGTACTTTCTACAAAGTAACTATTTTAAAGAGCCAAAGGAGCTATATTTAAAATTTGATAAGGTGCAGGCGCTTCCGAAAGAGGAAAGCTATCTGTTAATAGACTTCGATAAAAAAGAAATATTAGAACAACCATCCTTTGGAAAAATAGAAATTACGAAGATTTTACCGGGGGGTCTAGAGGTTAGGTATAAACCTATGAGAGAAAACCATACCTATTACTTGTTTTCCGGAGGAGTCAATGCCAATGGGGAGGATGTTGATTTACCCTCTCAGTCAAGCTGGCAGGGACAGGATGGAGAATATAATTATCAAAATCTCCAATTAGAAGGGAACATGATCAACCCAGTAAAACTACCCTTCTATGCATACCCGAACTATTTAAAGGGTTCAGCATCCATCAGGATAAAGTGATAATTACTAGGCTGTCCCCCCGGAAAGCGTCCACCATAGCGGAAAACAACAGTGGCATATGACTAAATTTTAAGGAGT
>NZ_JBAEAP010000355.1:0-2883 GCF_056205495.1 Psychrobacillus sp.
AAATGAAAATTGCTTTGCAGGATACTCGTGAAACACTAGAATCCATTAACTCTGTTATGGAAGATGACTTAAAAAATGTTCTTGCTAGTGATATGGAGCACTTAAGAATGGAACTTGATTTTGCTAAATTATCCGTATCTAAAAACGAAAAACCTTTATATCTAAAAGGAGAGACAACAAATGAGCGAAAATATCTCGAATAAAACAGACGATCTTTTAATGGACGAACTACTTAATAATCCATTTTCTCTAAACGAAACAAAACCTCAAACATTAACTAAACAGTCAAATGAGGCGCTACCAACTAAATTAATAGATCGCTTATCGGAAGAAGAGAAACAAAAAGCTAGGCAGCTTGCAGATCAAATACCTGCTGGTAATTATGAAGCGATTTTAACATATGGAGCCAATGCTCAAACAGAGCTTACCCGCTTTTCACATCAAATGCTGGACCATGTACAAAAGAAAGATATCGGACCAGTTGGAGATATATTAGGCGATCTAATGAAAAAACTATCAGAGCTAAATCCCGAAGAGCTTTCAAACGAAAAGAAGAGTGGCATTAAAAAGCTTTTTAATCGTGTAAACAGATCTGTTCAAGAAATGATGACAAAATATCAAAAGCTGAGTACGCAAATCGATCGTATCGGTATTCAATTGGAGCATTCAAAACGTGGTCTAGTAGAGGATGTTCAAATGTTAGATAAGCTATATGATCAAAACAAAACATATTTTCAAGCATTGAACGTTTATATTGCAGCTGCTGAACTAAAAAAAGATGAAATACTCAACGTTACGATACCAGAACTAAAAAGAAAAGCAGAAATGTCAAACGACCAAATGGCTTACCAGGAAGTTAATGATATGGCCCAATTTGTAGATCGACTTGAAAAACGAGTTTATGACCTACAGCTTTCACGTCAGATTACCATTCAAAGTGCGCCACAGATACGTATGATCCAACAAACGAACCAAACGTTAGCTGAAAAAATACAATCTTCTATCATGACATCCATACCATTATGGAAAAACCAAATTGCGATTGCCTTAACGTTAAATCGTCAGCAAAAAGCAGTAGCAGCTCAAAGACAAGTTACAAAAACAACTAACGACTTACTATTGAAAAACTCGGAAATGCTCAAAGTGAATAGTATTGAAACAGCTAAAGAAAATGAGCGAGGTATCGTAGAAATCGATACATTGAAGAAAACACAGGAAAACCTTCTGCAAACAATCGAGGAAACAATGCGTATTCAAGTAGATGGAAGAGTTAAGCGAAAAGCTGCTGAAATTGAAATTGGTCGAATGGAAGAAGAATTAAAACAACGTCTCCTTCTTATTGCAGACCAATCTAAAAACAGATCCGTTCAACCATAAATTGCATATCAATAAAATAAAGACTGGAGTCTAACTCAGAATCTTGATTTTGATTCCAGTCTTTTTATTTGGCTATGTTAAAGAATAATGTTTATATATTTTAAAATAAAGAAAAAGGAATTCAATAAATGATTTGGTGTTCCCTAGTTCTGTTAAAACTCTATTTAATTGAATACTACTTCTTCAGATGGGTGAACATCCGCAAACCACCGCAACACTCCATTATGATGGTTAATAATTTGTTGAGCTGAAATTTCACTTGAGTCCCAGGTACTGTGAGCATCTGAAATTAAAGTTACTTTATATCCCATACTGAAAGCCCTCCGGCAAGTAGTGTCAACACACGCTTCTGTTTGAATTCCTGTAATATGTATATGGTTTATACCTTTTCTACTCAATTCTTCTTCTAAAGTCGTATTTAAAAATGAGTCTGGAGTAGTTTTCTGGATTATTGTATCGTTTAGTCTTGGTGTAATTTCACTGTGTATTTCCCAGTCTTCCTTTCCAAATTCCAATGATTTTCCTACTGGAGCGTTATGTTGAACATAAAAAATAGGCGTATTGGATACACGTGCCTTCTCGATCAATGTTCTTAGCGTAGAAATTAACATATCTCCCTTATACACCGCTTCTCCCTCTTGAAACAACCCTTTTTGCACATCAATAATCATTAAAGCCTTACTCATAATATAATATTCTCCCCTCTTTATAAGACCATCTTCCATAATATCGCTCTTTAACAATATCTCGCTGTGTTTATAATATATGGTTGAACATTGGCTTCCAATTAGTAATTATGATGCTGACTATGCTAGATATAATCTGGAGTTTAAAATGAATAATAACATGAATAATCCCGTTGAAGGTCCTGCAGGAAACTAAAAGTAGAGTTATTGGTTCCCATAAAGAACCGAATAGCTTAACTAGTAGTATGGATTAGAAGAATTCCAGATAGAAAATTGCGGATATTGAGGCAAACTAAACCTCTGCTCCCAGCTGTTTATGCTCATAATAGTTAATAGTATATATGCGTATTTTTTTATAGAAAATAATAGAAATGTAATACTGAAGCCTAGACGTAAAGAATTTAAAAAGGATATTTGACACTTCCATTAGAGAAAAACATCCACCATTTAACACAGTAATATTTTTAAGAGGCGGTTATTATTTAGTAATCATAACCATCCTCTTTATAAAACAATACTGAGATTGACTATTCTTCTTAGCTTTTTACGACATGCTGAAGCATTTTACGCAGTAAGCGCAACGTTTCATCTGAGAACCTCTCCATAGAGGAAGCGGTCGCTGTTTTCTTACCGAAGATGAGCTGGAACAGGTTAATTTGTTCGTCTGTTGGCTCCTCTTCATTAAGAAATAAATGAAGTATAGAAATCTGCTTTCGTTCGACTTCCAATACTGCTTCAGCAGTATCCATAATACCATTTTGGGCATAGGCAAAAGCTGAGGGTTCTCCGTCTGAGAAGACTAATAGAAATTTATGTGTTT
>NZ_JBAEAP010000356.1:0-4469 GCF_056205495.1 Psychrobacillus sp.
CCAATGAACAGGACGCGGTCTATCAAGCTGGAATATCTATTCCCTATAGTGAAGAATATAAGGTCCAACAGCCAGATGTCCAAAAACTACAGCTTATAACAAACAGAACTGGTGGAGAACTATTAAGTGAGCCAGCAGAGGCGTTTCGAGATATGGATGTCACTAGCTCCGAAAAACAGCCTATTAGACAGATGTTAATATTAATAGCGATAATCCTTTTCTTTATCGATATAACAATCAGGAGATTTGGATTTAAACAGCTAATTTTACCATTTATGAAACCTAAAAAAGCAATTACCCCTTCCACTACAACAAAGTCCAGTAATATGGAAAAGCTAGTGAGAGAAAAGAAAAAACGATAAAATGTAAAAAAGCGCAACAGAGGTTTGTATCCTCCGTTGCGCTTTTATCATAGAATGACAGGTTTCTTCTTTTTAACCCAAACAAGTGTAATGACCCAAGTGCAAAGTAAAATTACCGCACCTACTAAAAACGGTATGTTAATATTTACGTCAAATAATATACCAGCAAGTGCTGGGCCAATCATATTGCCTAAACTCATATAAGCATTATTCATACCAGCAGCAAACCCCTGCTCATTGCCAGCGAGCTTAGAAACGATGGTATTAACAGCTGGTCTAATCAATGTAGTAGCAATCGAGAAGACTGTTGCTAAAAACAAGATAAGCCAAAAGGAGTCTACTAAAAAGAATAGAACTAATGAGACGGCTCCCACAACTAAGTTGACAAGAATAACGTTTAATTCACCAAAACGTTTAAATAAGCGATCGATGACAACTGTTTGAATAACTACTCCCACAAATCCACCTACCGTTAAGATAGCGGCTATTCTTTGCGGACTATACTCGTATTTGTGATCTACATATAAAGAGAAGGTTGCCTGGAAGTTAGCGATTCCAAATGAAAATACAAAGATGATAAATAACATCATAAAGTAAGGTGTATAAATCGAGCTTTTCATTTGAGTAAGAATATTTTCACGTTTTTTTATAGCTGGATTTAAATCAGTTATTACATTTTTAATATCAGGCAAAATGATCAAGGATACTATTGCGGAAAGAAAAGAAACTACCGCTGCCATGTAAAATGGAAAGGATAAACTAACTCCTGCTAAAAATCCTCCAATAGCCGGCCCAATCATAAAGCCTAGTGACATGGAAGCTCCAATGAACCCCATACCTTTCCCACGTTCTTCATAACTTGTTATGTCAGCGACAAAGGCCATCGTTGCAGGTACTAAAAACGCTCCACCAACTCCACCCATAAATCTTGCAATATAAAGCATCCATTCTTGTGTAGCTAGCCCAAACCATAATTGTGAAACAGCGAAGATGATCAAGCCAATAATGATCATTTTTTTTCTTCCATGTTTGTCAGATAGTTCACCCGCTAATGGGGAAAATATAAATTGTCCTAAGGCATAGGATGCGATGATAAAACCTAAGGCTTGCCCAGCAACTCCAAAAGTTTCTAAATAAGAAGGCATTACTGGAATAACAATTCCTATCCCTGACATTACAATAAACATATTGAACATCAGAATATATAATGCAAATTTATTTCTTTTCTCTGTCATAATGACTCCTGCTTTCTCTCGTACTATTATTCATCTATCGATAATATCATATTTTCCCATTAATACATACTTTCGTGCCCCGAAAAGTTTTGATGTTTACATTATGATAAGAATTGTAGAGATAGATGGCAGATTTCCGCTTTCGGCGGACGCTTTTTCGTGGGGTGAGCGATAAGCCATCACCCATCGCTAACGCGCGTGGTTGTGATGTCTTATCTGTCTCTCTCATCCCACCGGAGTCGCCGCCTGCCGCTCCAATCATAGGAAATGTAATAAATTGAAAAGAGGGATCTATCATAACCTTTTCCGTTATAAAGGCACTTAAATGGCTATTAAGCTAGTCATGCTTGATAAAAACGTATGCATTGAGAGAAAATTAGTAGCATATAAAAAAAGCAAGTACGTGAATGACAATCATTCACGTACTTGTTACTGTTCTATATAATTTTTTTAGGAGAGCTGAACTTACGGACACCTTTTTTTCGAAAAAGTGATTAATTATCTCCCATTTTAAATTTCAAGAATAATTCATTGTAATGGCCTAGCATTTCGAGACCAAGGTTTTTGTAAACTTCTAAATTATCTCTAGCTTCTTCTGTAGGATAGAAACGCTCGTCTGCGATAACCTCTTCATCCATTATTTCCATCGCTGCAGTATTAGGAGTGGAATAACCAACGTAATCTGCATTTTGAGCAGCAACCTCAGAATCTAACATGAAGTTGATGAAAGCATGTGCACCATCCACGTTGGCGGAGGTTTTAGGGATTACCATATTATCAAACCATAAATTAGAGCCTTCTTCAGGAACAGAATAGTCTAGTTCTTCATTCTCCCACATCATGTCAGCTGCTTGTCCAGACCAAGTAAGGGCAACAGCTGCTTCCTCGTTTACCATCAGCTGCGTTACTTCATCACCAATAATAGCCTTTACATTAGGAGTCAAGCCTTGAAGCTTTTCAAGAGCACTTTGAAGCTCATTTTCATCTGTAGAGTTTAAGGAATAACCTAGGCTATTTAATCCCATTCCAATAACCTCACGTGCTCCATCTACTAATAATACCTTGCCTTCCAATGATGGATCCCACAAATTATCCCAGCTTTCAAATGTTTGCCCCTCCAATAGGGAAGGATTATAAACAATTCCTACTGTTCCCCAAAAATAAGGGATAGAAAACTCATTTTTAGGATCAAAAGGTAAATCTAAAAAGTAAGAATCAACGTTTTTTAGATTTGGTAACTTGGAAGGATCGATTGGCAATAGTAAATCATTTTCCTTCATTTTTTCAATAGCATACTCTGAAGGGACAGCTATATCATAGGAAGTCCCACCTTGTTCAATTTTAGTCATCATGGCTTCGTTTGAATCAAATGTTTCATAAACCACACGATATCCAGTTTCTTCTTCAAACTGGTTTATCAACTCAGGATCAATGTATTCTCCCCAGTTAAATACAGTAACAGTATCACTACCGGCATTATTTGCACTTTTTCCTAAATAATCGTTAGTGATAAATAATACGATACATACCACTATAATGGCTACAGCTGCTCTTACAATTTCCTTCATTTACGTATCCCCATTCCTGTCAGGTTTTTACCGCCTCGCTGGCTAATGAAGTAGTAACCTACAACTAAGAACAATGTTACGATAAAAATAATACCTGAAAGTGCATTTATTGTTAAAGTAATTCCAGCTCGAGCCATGGAGTAAATTTCAACAGATAGAGTACTAAAACCATTTCCTGTTACAAAAAAGGTCACTGCAAAATCATCTAAAGAATAAGTAAGTGCCATAAAGAAACCTGCGAAAATACCTGGCTTGATGAAAGGGATGATCACCCTTCTTAAAATGTCTCTTCTAGTTGCACCTAAGTCAGCTGCAGCATCGATTAATGAGCTGTTCATCTCTTGAAGCTTAGGAAGTACCATTAAAACAACAATAGGAATACTAAAAGCAATATGAGAAATAAGCACAGAGGCAAATCCAAGCTTAACTCCTACCATTGTGAATAGGATTAAAAATGACGCCCCAATGACAACGTCAGGACTTACGATTAACACGTTATTTAACGATAAAATCGAATTTCTCAATGATTTGTTTCTAATATAAACTATTCCTAAGGAACCTAGAACTCCAATTGCAGTTGAAATTAAAGCCGATAGTAATGCGACTATAACTGTGTTTATAAGTATCATTATTAAGCGAGTATCAGAAAATACTGCTGCGTAATGCTCCCATGTGAAGGAGTCAAATTCATTCATCGTACCGCCGCTGTTAAATGAATAGAATATCAAATAAAAAATAGGAGCATAAAGAATGACGAAAATAAGGACTAAATATATTTTTGCTGCCTTACTTGTGTTTCCCATTGGAAGTTGCCCCCTTATCTCTTTGCCCTGTAATAATCATTACGATTACCATGAAGATGATTAAGAATACAGCGATCGTTGAACCCATTCCCCAGTTTTGAGTTACAAGGAATTGTTGCTCAATAGCTGTTCCTAAAGTAATTACTTTGTTACCAGCGATTAAGCGGGTAATCATAAATAGGGATAACGAGGGAATAAATACTGCCTGAACTCCAGCCTTTACACCATTTGTTGTTAAAGGAAAGATAACCTTTCTAAAGGTTGTCCAACCAGAAGCCCCTAAATCTTTACTTGCATCAATAAGAGAAGGATTTAACTTATCAAGCGAGTTAAAGATCGGAAGAATCATAAATGGTATAAAAATATATACCGAAACGAAAATAAAACTGAAATCAGTAAATAGTATTTGTTGCTCTCCTATACCGAATATATTTAAGAAAGCATTAATTGGACCATATAAGCCGAAAATACCAATAAAGGCATATGTTTTTAATAATAGGT
>NZ_JBAEAP010000357.1:0-4382 GCF_056205495.1 Psychrobacillus sp.
AAATGAAAAAGTGTATTTTCTGTTCAATTTGAACAAAAAGTACCCTTTTTTATTTTCAAAAACAAATTTATTATAAAAACGTAAGTTTTTCAGTGCCCTCAACGAAGTAACGAGGAGATTGAAGCCGTGCCCCCGGAAAGCGTCCACTGTAACGGAAAACAATCACAGGTATATTTGAATAGAAGCCTCGAAAAATTACAAGGTCGTAAAATTTTCGAGGCTTTTTATTGTTGAGGAACGTTTTGTCCTAGCCCCGTTTTTCCCTTAAATCAATAGATAGTTCTTGCAGAATTCCTCTCCAGTGAACAAGAAGTCTCTTTTTTAGTGAAAATAGAGTCTTTCTGCCTAACTAAATAGATAGGTTACGATATTTCACCTATTTAGATATAAAACCAAATAGTGTAAAATGTTTCATGCTTTCTCGATACATAAGAAAAGGAGAATTAATAGCATGACAGGAAACACACATATTATAGGCGGTCTTGCAGCAAGTCTTGCTATCTCACAGATGACAGATTATGACCCGGTATTGCTTGTCGTAGGAGGTGTGGCAGGTGCGATCCTACCGGATATATGCCACGGTGGAAGCATGATAGGAAGACGCTTTCCACTCATATCCAAAATTATTAATAAAGTGTTTGGACATAGATCCTTTACGCATAGTCTATTGTTCATTCTTCTATTAGTTGCTATTATGAATTATTTTAGCTGGGACAAGTCGATTATGATGGGAGTTTCAGTTGGGGTAGCAAGTCATCTTCTTTTAGATATGGCTACGAAAAATGGGGTTAAATTATTCTTTCCAATACCTGTGACAGTTCGTTTTCCTATAACTACGAGAACTGGGGGGACAGTGGAGAGTATCGTGTTTGGTATATTATCAGTTCTTACCGTTTATTTTGGATACGGGGCTTTCACTACATATTTTTAATCAGTTATAATGGTATTAATATCCAGTAGAGGGGTGGAAGTTTGAAGAAGGTATTGGTTTTAGGTGGAACTCGTTTTTTTGGTGTTCATTTGGTGGAGGCACTTTTAAATGAAGGAATAGAAGTAACTGTCGCAACTAGAGGAAATACAGCACATGTTTTTTCTAAAAAAGTAAATCATATGGTTATAGATCGATCCAGCTTGTTGGCTGACAAAGAGAAGCTTCAATCAGAAAAATGGGATGTTGTTTTTGATCAAATCTGTTATGCCTCTAGAGATGCGTTAGACGCGGTTGAAGTGTTTAATGGACATACGAAAAAGTATGTTCTTACTTCTTCAAAGTCTGTTTATGAAGGAAAAGAGCTATCTAGTGAGGAAGATTTTATTCCAGAAAAGCATTCCATAGTCATGGGAACAAAAGAGAACTTTACCTATGCGGAAGGAAAACGCCAAGCGGAGGCTGTCTTTTTTCAGCACGCGGAGTTTCCAGTAGCTGCTGTTCGACCACCAATCGTGATTGGGGAACATGATTACACCAACCGAATGAAATATTATGTTGGGAAAATTATGAGCGGAGATGAATTTCATCTAGTAAACTCGGATGCTTATATAGATTTTATCTCGGAGGAAGAGATTGGACAGTTCCTTGCGTGGATTGGACTCTCTACATTTACCGGAGCTGTGAATGCGACCAGCAATGGTAAGATTAAGCTGAAGGATTTAGTTCATTTAATTGAAGCAGAGACGGGTAAAGAGGCAAGTATTAGCTTAAATCCCATTGAGGGAGAAGATTCTCCTTACAATCTATCAAAAACTTGGCTGATTAGCAATGAACGTGCTAAAAGCCTAGGATATTCTTTTCAAGATTTGCATGACTACTTGCCAAAACTGCTAAAAAAATTGTAAATCTATCACTCTGTTTAAAGCTATTAAGCTTTGCAGAGTTTTTTTGTTTAGGAAACTATAAAGTTCTGAACCTGTGGATAAATTGATGTCTAGCTTCGTTGCCCGGTGGCTGAAGAGCTTTTATTCATTTGCCTGTCGGGGCAGTTGTCTAGCTCCAGCGCCTTGCCCCTCGGGTCAAATGGATAAAAGCTCCGGTGGCTGGAGAACTGCCTCCTCGCATTTTTCCATTTGCCTGTCGGGGCAGACATAGGCGCTTGCGCTTTTCTAATCTCTCTTATTCTCATAAGTTTATATGTCTTGAACATATATTGGCTTGAGCGATAAACGATAGGAGGGAGAGTAATATGAGGAATAAAAGCGGAAAGCTAATTGTATCCACATTGGTAGCGACTTCAGCAATAATTGCCGTGACTCCAGGGTCTCAGGCTGAAGCCGCATCAAACTTACATCAGTTAGTTGTGGATGCACAAAATGCTGGAAATGTGTTGAAGTGGGCAATTTCGGTGGAGGGGTCGGCAGATGGGGTCATTCAGCCGTGGGAACAATTCAATAATGCGAAGCAAGCAATTGGAAAAGTGGAGGCTGCCCTTGCTAAGGCTAGCTTTTCAGAGAAATTAAAGTACGAGTCTTTATTAATAGAGCCTAAAACTCAGCTACAGCGTGCACAGGGCTATCTAGATGCTATTACAGCAAGCAGTAAAATACATGCAAAGACAAATGCGCTATCCCTAGCGGTACAGGCAAATAATTTAGATCAAGTGGAAAAGGCTTATCATGAAATGACAGCAGAATTTCGAAAGCAGACGATTCTGTTAGACCGTGTATATGGTCAATCGACACGGGATCGGATTAGAGGAGCAGTAAAAGGTCCAGCTGAAAAGCTAATATTAGAGCTAAAAAATGATGTGACGGTTCATATGCTTGCCAAGGGTGCCCAGCTGGACTTAACAAGGGGACGATACACCGAGGCTTCAGCTAAAGTATATGAGGCACAAGCGATTTTAAGTGCTGAAACGTTAAAGTGGGAAAAGAGCCTACAAGCAGCAATTAATAATATTAACAATGCTTTGCCGATGAATGCAGTAGCTGTCACTCGCGTCGATAACACGACCGTACTCGTTAAGTTAAATAGATCCATTTCTTCTGTGAAGGCATCAGATTTCACTGCAAATAATGGGATGACTATTAGTAGTGCTTCTCTGAGCGGTGATGGATTTAACGTTACATTAAAAACATCTGTTCAGGTACCTGGAACTACCTATACGATTATATATAAAAACGGTTCGGTGAGCTTTGCGGTTCCAGGAAATATATCACCTGTTTATATAGGTGATAAAAACATTCAGCATAAAGAAACGACAGAGGTTTTGTCACTCTCGACTGTCTTTAAAAACACGAGTAATCAAGCAGTTCGAATTGATATACCAGCTGGCGTCAAGCTAATCTCTGTAAATGGAGCAGCTAACAATAATGCAGGTGCTAAGTCGGTTAATGCTCAGACGGATAAAAATGGCGCCATACAAATTGTTTTTACAGCCAATAATTCCAATCAAGCTGCGTTAGATAAAACTATTGCTATTCATAAGATTGTTAAAAATAAGGCTGTGGAAACGCAAACCTCTGGAGTGTTTAATCTTTATGCTCCTCCAAAAGAAGGTGCGATTGGGAATAAAGCAGTGAGATTTATCGATAGTAAAAACAATTATTTTGTGACCACAGAGGGATTTAAGTATAGTTGGAAGATCTATAATGACATATTTCAAAATGAAGGTATAAATGTGTCGTTGGACAGCTTTAAAAGTGGGCTGGATATTGGTGACACTATTAATGGGGAATACCACCAAGTCTCTACCTCTTTATTTAATATATCAAAGAATGCTTCAATAGCAGCGGTCAAGCTAGACACGAAATTTGCGGTCAAGGCCGGCACGTCCGGTTATCGCATCCAGGGGAACAAAGTGGAGCTAAAAGGCACAGCAGAACCCAACTATGAATTGTTTTTCTTCAAAAACAATAGCACATCCATCGGTAAGGCAAAGGCCGATAGTAAAGGGAACTGGACCTTTGTAGCTGAAGTAGATACAAATGCCGTAACGGATTTCTCTATCTTTCAGCAAACTGCAGGTAAAGCTATACCGGCTTACGTAGGATGGGGAGAAACAACATTGAGGGTAGTCGAAGGCCCATTTGCAGTGGGGAGTATAACAGAAGGAACGAGCAAGGACGATGACCTATCCAACGAAAAAATCACCTTCACCATTTCGCCAGTCCAATATGCCAATGGCGCAGTCATCGCACAAGACCAAGCGACCATCTCAAAACAAGCTGCTATTATCGTAGTCGATGGAGATGGCACGAAGGTTAAATACACCAACAACCAAAACAAAACCATCTTCTCCCAAACTAAAGGTGCATTCTCGATAGACTTCGGTCTGCTCAGCACAAGAAATAGCGATGGCCAACTCATAGACCAAGGAAAAGACCACAAGCTAACAGGTCCACTTACCATCGTCTCGATAGAAGGAATAACAAACGAATACGGCCTA
>NZ_JBAEAP010000358.1:0-9643 GCF_056205495.1 Psychrobacillus sp.
ACGCAGGCAGTATTTAAATTATTTAGCCTTGTACTAAGCACTGTTCGAATAGTAAAGTACTGCCCATACTCCACTTGCAATTTTCTAATAATCGGTTGCAAATCCCAACAAGCAGAACAGAGCGGATCTAAAAACAAATACATTTCAAGTGGCTTGTTTGTAATAGGAGCTGTGATCGGCTCAACAGGAATTTGTATTCTTGTCACATCTTTTCCTCCTCATGACTCATTTGATTGACCATGTGGTTGGCAGTAAGTACAAGTCTTCTATATAAATCATGACGCACCTTTCCCTCGAGTTCGACTTCGTCCATTGCTTCTGACATGCAGCTTAGCCAAGCTTCTGCACGTTCGGGTGTAATGGAGAAAGGGTTATGGCGCATCTTTAACATTGGATGTCCATGTTCTTCTGAATATATATTTGGTCCCCCAAGGTATTGGGTTAAAAATTGTTTTTGTTTACGCGCTGTTTCCGTCAAATCTTCAGGAAATATTGGCTTTAGCTTTGGATGTTTTGCTACTTTGCTATAAAACGTATCAACAAGGAGTGATAATTTTTCTGCACCTATCTCGTCATATGGTAAAATCGGCTTCTGGGTCATAGTTGTTTACTCCTTTGCTTTAGCACTAAATACATTTTAGCAATCAAATACGAATATCTCAAACAATTAGACTGTAATCAGAAACAATATAGAAAAAACGACCAATTTTGGCGGTCGTTTATACGTCAAGCTAAGAAATTATTTAGAACTTTCTTCACATAATTTTCTGTTTCCTTATAGGGAGGAATTCCGTCGAATTTTTTTACTGATCCTGGTCCGGCATTATAAGCGGCCAGTGCTTTTTCTATATTACCGTCAAATTGCTCTAACATTTGTTTCAGGTACTTTGTTCCACCCATGATGTTTTGCTCTGGGTCCAGAATGTTTTGTACACCTAAATACTTAGCTGTGCCTGGCATAAGTTGCATTAAGCCAGAGGCTCCAGCAGAGCTAATTGCACTAGGGTTAAAATTCGACTCTTGTTTGATGACAGAAGAAATTAATTTTGCTGGCACATTATATGCATCAGAAGCTTTGTTTATGATTTCTTCTATTGATGAGGAGTTACCTACAGAAACTTTCATAGAATGGTAGGAATTATTTATACCGTTTTCGGGTATATATACAGGTGAGTCACCACTATAGAAAAGGGAATCGAAAGAAGTTGTGGGACCCCCAATAGCTGTTTCTTGTAGAACCTGTCCAAGCATTTCTGAAAAAAGGGAAGAAGAGTTGTTAGTTTGAGAACTTTGTACACTTCCCAATGTTTGCATGGCATTAATATCCATTAACGTTTTTAATGACTTTATATCTATAAAGCATCAACCTTTCAAAGAATTCATAGCCTTTACAAGACGTGCAATCTTTTTATCGGTCGAACGAAGGGGGATTTGATGTTTTTTCAATAATTCATGAAAGAATTTTTGCCCTTTTTCGACATCTTTACTTTCATATTCTACCTCATAATCTTCAGTATGACTATATGAGGAGTGGTCTAAGAAAAGTATGCCTTCCTCCAGCTTCAATTGAGCACGATTAGTCTCTATACTACCAAAGCAAGAAAGGGATTTAGAAGCAATCAGCTCATCAATGAAAGCAATAGAAGGAAAAACTGATTGCTTAATGATTAAATTTCTTTGCTCATCCGTTACTAAAATTGTTTGCTCATTCATCACGTGCTTTTTTACTGGTGATTTTAGGGTAAGTTCATTTCGATCTTTCAACACTCTTAAGCGAAAGCCCATATGATTATTTTTAAAATATTGGTCAGGTGTATCAAAATAATAGTTTGTTTGAGTTTGAAAATGCTTTGGTTTGATATTGAAAAAACCTGTCAAACTCATAAATTCTTCTTTCGTTAATAAGTTTTTAAATTCAATCTCTTGTTCAGATAACATAGTCTCACACCTTTCATATTATTTCATTATAGACGGTTTCCAATGAGTTTCAATATGTTAAAATAGTTACAGAATAGACAGAAGGGAACGATGTGTTTTGCCTATTACATTTCAAGTACAAAGTGGCGTGCAACTAGAAAATGATATTCGGTTTACTTTAGAGGATGTGCCTAAAGGGTTAAATATAAAAGCTGGCGGACAAATGATCACAGATTCTGATTCTTTAGCTTTCGTATATTTATTAGAAGGAGATAGCGAATATCACTATCTTAAATTTGGTCAGGATGTATGGCCATTACTAGTTAATACTTTAAAAGCTACCGAGGATCCTATTTTACAAATTGGGGATCAAAGAGTCGTTTTAGTGAAGTTTAAAGAAGAGTTAGAAATGCTAATCTTCAATATAGAAGGCAATGATAACTACGGAGTAGAGTTTTCTCAAGCCGTTGAAAATGCTTTTAAAGAAATTTTAAACGCATAATAAGTGTTCAAAGTGGAGGTTTAGTAGTATGGGCCAATGGGAACGTTTTTTAGAGCCGTATAAGCAGGCAGTTGATGAGTTAAAAGTTAAAATGAAAGGTATGCGGACTCAATTTGATATTGAGAATACTAACTCTCCTATTGAATTTGTAACTGGTCGGGTTAAACCACTGGCTAGTATATATGATAAGTCATTAGAAAAGGGAATCGTATTTGAACCTTCTGCAACACTTGCAAGAGAAATTCCGGACATTGCTGGACTTCGAATGATGTGTCAATTCGTAGATGATATAGAAACCGTTATACAATTACTTCGTAGTAGAAAAGATATGACTATTATTGAAGAAAGAGATTATGTTAGTCATAAAAAGCAAAGTGGCTATCGATCCTTTCATGTCATCATTGAATACCCTGTACAGACAATTCACGGTGAGGTTAATATATTAGCGGAAATTCAAATTCGTACATTAGCAATGAATTTTTGGGCATCTATAGAGCATTCGCTAAACTACAAATATAAAGGTGTATTTCCAGAAGAAATTAAAACCAGGCTACAATATGCCGCAGAGGCTGCTTTTCGTTTAGATGAAGAGATGTCACTTATTCGAGGTGAGATTCAGGAAGCCCAAAAATATTTTAGTGAGAACAAGGAACAATCCCCACCTCACATAAAAGAAGAAAAAATATAAAAGAGAGGCCGTGGTACAATGAATTTCTTTATACAGTCTCGAAATGATGAACTATCCAATCAATTAATGGAAACTGCTAAAATGTACCTTACAGATTTTGGACTAACTTTAAACGAAGAGAATCCTGATATCGTTCTTTCCATCGGTGGTGACGGAACCTTATTGCACGCTTTTCATAAGTACAAGCATATGACAGATTCTGTTGCATTTGTTGGTATTCACACAGGTCATCTTGGTTTTTATGCGGATTGGAAACCTTCAGAAATAGAAAAACTAGTGATTAGTATTGCCAAGAAAGAATTTAAAGTTATCGAATATCCATTACTTGAAGTAACGATTAACTATAAGCATGGAGAGGATAGCTCTGTTTATTTGGCATTAAACGAATCAACAGTTAAATCTCCAGACGTTACCCTAGTGATGGATGTGGAGCTAAACGGTAGCTTGTTCGAGCGGTTTAGAGGAGATGGTTTATGTATGTCCACTCCATCAGGAAGTACTGCATACAATAAAGCACTAGGAGGAGCAATAGTACATCCTTCTTTAGAGGCTATGCAGCTAGCTGAAATTGCTTCCATTAATAATCGAGTGTTCCGTACGGTTGGTTCTTCTTTAGTGTTGCCTAAGCATCATACGTGTTTACTAAGACCAGTGAATGGTCCAGATTTTATGGTTACTGTCGATCATCTACACCTGCTTCATAAGGACGTTGCCTCTATTGAATATAAAGTTGCAGAAGAAAAAGTTCGTTTCGCTAGATTCCGTGCCTTTCCTTTTTGGACTAGAGTGCATGACAGCTTTATAGATAGTGATTTAAAATAATGATGGAAAATAGAATACAGCTTTCTTTCACTGTGGATAAATCACTTTTACTAAGAGAAGCGATTAGCCAATACGGCATATCGAAAAAGGCCCTTACTAGTATTAAGTTTGAAGGTGGTCAAATCATAGTAAATGGGGAAGAAAAAACAGTTAGACATACACTTGAAAAGGGTGACCTCGTAACTATTGTGTTTCCTAAAGAGAAAAAAAGCGAAGGCTTAATAGCCGAGGAAATGTACTTTCCTATATTATTTGAGGATGAACATTTACTTGTTATATCTAAAAAAGATGGGATAAGTACAATTCCTTCTCGAGAGCATCCTACGGGAACAATAGCAAATGGGATTGCAGGTTACCTTGAAAGGAATTCATCTGTTTCCACCGTACATATCGTGACTAGGCTGGACAAGGATACGTCGGGCATAGTCTGTATTGCAAAACATCGTCATGCTCATCACTTAATGAGTGAAATGCAAAAAGCTGGATCTATTTTTAGAACCTATGAGGCAATTGTTCATGGCAGTGTAGAACAAGATTCTTTCCTTATCGATGCCCCAATAGGCCGAAAGGATACTAGCATAATTGAGAGAAGGATTGACCCAGAAGGTAAGCAAGCTAAAACGTCTGTAGAAGTAATAAAAAGATTTACTGTAAATGGTGAAAATCTGACTCACGTGAGGTTGAAGCTTTTTACCGGTAGAACTCACCAAATAAGAGTACATATGATGTCAGTGGGACACCCATTGATAGGTGACGATCTGTATGGAGGAAGTTTGGATATAATGTCTCGCCAGGCATTACATGCTAAGCAACTAAAATTGGTGCATCCATTTACAAAACAAGCTTTAACGATAGAAGATGAATATCCTATGGATATGGCATCTGTTTTAGAAAAAGCTACAATAGAAAAATGAATAAATAAACTCAAAATAAATAATGAATGAAAACAAGGGGGTGAATCAAATCGCTACCCTTGTTTCATTTTGATAAGTAGTGCTCATCTTGTTCTAACGTCGATACAGAGTAACTTTATACTTGTACTAATGTAGGGTTAAGTAGGGAATTCTTTTACATTTAGTTTTAGTATGATTTCCCGGGGAATAATATATTGATGTAACTTTTTTACCAAATAAAGAAAGCAGTTGCTTAATAAAAATAGTGGTTTTACAATAGTAAAGGATAAATGCCGAGGGGAGGGAAAGATATGAGAGAAGAAAAGATGGATTTATTAGAATTAGAAGAATCAAATTTAATTCATTTTTTACTTGCAGATTCGATGGATGAATTTAGAGAAATTTTTATGGAGCTACATCCATACGATCAATCATTATTTTTTGAGAAGGTAGAGCCAGAGCTGCGACAGAAAATCTTTCATTATCTTTCTCCAAAAGAGATGGCAGAGCTTTTTGAAGCAAACAAGTTTGATGAAGAACTATATGAATTTTACTTAAAAGAAATGGATACGACATACGCAGCTGATATGCTTTCCTATATGTTTGCTGATAACGCAGTAGACGTCTTAAACGAACTTGAGGATGCCCAGGTTGCTAGCTACTTAAATATCATGGATAAGGAATCTGCTCAGGAAATAAAAGATTTGCTACATTACGAGGAATATACTGCTGGGTCTATTATGACTACAGAATATGTAGCAATTCCAGAAAACTCTACCTGTCGTTCTGCAATGACCATTTTAAGAAATGCAGCTCCTGATGCAGAGACCATTTATTATTTATTTGTAGTAGACGAAGCCCATCGACTTTCTGGAGTAATATCCTTAAGGGATTTAATAGTAGCAGATGAAGATACCCTGATAAAGGATATTATGAATGAACGTGTTGTTAGTGTGCTAGTAAACGAGGACCAAGAAGAGGTTGCTCGAATGATCAAGGATTATAATTTTTTAGCGGTTCCTGTTCTAGATTTTGAGAACCACTTACTAGGAATTGTAACAGTAGATGATATTATCGATGTATTGGATGAAGAAGCTTCTGATGATTATTCTAAGCTTGCGGCGGTTTCTGACATGGATACTTTTGATAAGGGGCCATTTTCTGCTGCAAGAAAAAGATTGCCATGGCTAGTTATACTTCTTTTCTTAGGTATGATGACAGCAAATCTTATGAGTATTTTCGAGCAAACACTAGATAAGGTAGCTCTGCTTGCTGTGTTTATTCCTTTAATTGCTGGGATGGCTGGTAACAGTGGAACTCAAGCTCTCGCTGTAGCAGTTCGAGGAATTGCAACAGGTGATATTGAAGAACAAAGTAAAACAAAACTATTGTTTCGTGAGGCGGGAACAGGTTTAATAACAGGATTAATATGTGGCTTACTAGTTATTGGAGTCATTTACTTCTGGAAACAGGACCTGTTGATTGGAATGCTTGTAGGAGCAGCGATTTTTGGCTCTATATTTTTTGCAACGCTTGGAGGATCTTTTATACCCTTACTTATTCATAGATTGAAAATCGATCCTGCTGTAGCTTCAGGGCCTTTTATAACGACTATTAATGACCTAGTTAGTATTTTAATTTATTTGGGCTTAGCAACGCTGTTTATATCATCTTTATAGATTCACCAATCCAATCTTTTTGGCATAAAGTAAAGGAAAAAAGGATGTGCCTATGAGCTCTTTAAATGATCCTATACTTTATATATCCGGTCCCCCTGTTTTTCATCTACCTCCACAGTTACGCGCCAAGGAGGAAGTAGAAATAGTAGTAGATGAGACAATTATAGAAGAGGAAAGTACTTCTATTTATGAGATAAAAAATACAGTGTCAACAAAAAACAGTGCTATTTTTGAAAAGCTGAAATTCTTATCAAAGCCATTTCAACGAAAAGTGTATCGTCCGTTAAGCTTTCATATGCTCGATGGGAGTATTATTCAAGGTGAAGTGCAAGAAGTGACCGATGAGCAGGTAATATTTAGTATCAATGGCGAGAGCTTAGAGACGTATCCAGTCCATCAAGTAAAGAAAATATTTTGGCGTGGAAGTATATTGAAATAGTTTAAGGCTACCTTATAAAGGTAGCTTTTTTTGTTGTAGCCTATCGTAAAAGTAATCGATAAATGTTGGATTTCTGTTTTTCGTTGGGAGTAATTGTCGCTGACAAGTGCGGTTGCTGCTGTTTTCTCAGAGGGGTGTTGAATAACCTTTTAGTATTTGCTTAGGGAGTAAAAGGAAGGTGTTTTTTAAACATAAAGCTTTGTTAAAGTTATTGGTTGATTTTGATTAACAATTCTTTTTTATAGTAATTGTAAACATAAACAATTGAACTTTCAAATGGCTATTAAGAACATAAAAGATGATGAAAATGGGGTTGGTGACAGTTTTTTAGCTTTGTTTATGCGAGTAAATTTATTAGCGCTTTCTCGATGCTAAAGCTATTCCCATTTATTGATTGGAGCGCCAGACGGCGACTCCTACGGGATGAGGGAGACAGATAAGACATCACAACCACGCGAGCTAGCGATGGGTGATGGCTTATCGCTCACCCCGAGGAAAGCGTCCGGTTGGGGCGAAAAATCAATTCTACTCTCTGATCTAAGATTTCTTTGGATCATAAATCAACCCTACCCTTTAACATAGCCAAACATAAAAAAAAACCGTTCGGTGAGTTAGCCGAACGGAAAAGACACTACAATATTGAAAGACGATCAGTCACAAATATCTAAGAATACATCCGCTACACATTGAATCGCACAGAAGCAGCTTAAGTCCACAGTCACACAGTTTGTTGTTGCATCCCAATCATTAACACTACAGAAGCTTCCTATATCCACAGTTCCAGCATCCGTTAAGAAGTCAACGATAGTAGTACCAGTTGGTGTTGCCAATGGTGCTAATACACGTAGAGTGGCACAGCAATTATCAAATACCTCTTCAACTCTGAAGAATATTGAAACACCACATTGCGGTGTAGTAGTTCCAGGAGCTGTATATCTAAATAAAGAAGAGAATGGCGTGCCATCCTTATTCAAAAGCATAAATACACGAGTATCTGCACGGTTATTTACTGGACTAACTAGGCCTCCTAGTGGTTCTAAAAAACAGCTAGTTGGGCAAGAACCACAATCAGTTACAGCTTGTGCTTGAATATCTGCTATTGCTTGAACAACATCACATACACAGTTTCCAGTCGAAGGACTTGGAGAAGGGTGATTACTTTTTCCACAACCCATTTTGTTTCACCTCCTTTGCTTCTTTCTTTAGTAATTTATGTTAATCGTTCCAATTGAACAAGGGCAAATAGCTCAGTTCCATTTGTATATTTAAAAAGTCTGCGTGCATACTAACCTAAAAAAAGAGGAGCAAAAAGCCTAATGCGCAAAATAGTGTATATTCTACTGTTGTCTTTATTATTGACGGCTTGTTCTAGCCCTAAAGATCAGGTGTATTCGGACAGAGATACCTCAAAACTTGAGCAAGTCCTTAAGGAGCAGGATAAGATTGCCGGATATCAAAGTGTAATTGATAACAATGATGTTGTTGTAGCGATAGATATCCCGAGGTTCAAACGTTTTCAAAAAGTTAAAATAGAAGATGAAGTAAAAAAAGCGATTGAAAAAGAGTTTCCAGATAAAGAAGTAATTGTTACAGGAGATATAAAAATTAAATGGGAAATTGAAAAGATAGTAGACAAGAAGAAGAAAAATGACGAATTAAAAAAGTCAATTAGTGACATTAAATCCCTATCGAAGGAAGAGACATGATGGATCAAAAACAATATCAAAAAATCGTCGATAAGCAAACTCCTAAGGCCCCATTATTTATGAGCTGTCTTAAAGCATTTCTAGTTGGAGGAATATTTTGTACGGTTGGACAGCTAATTACTTTTTTCTATATACGTTTTTTTCCTTTTACTGAAAAGACTGCGGGTAATCCGACCGTAGCAACGATGATCTTTATCGCCATGATCTTAACAGGGACAGGTTTATATAAAAAAATCTCTCAGTTTGGAGGAGCGGGATCAGCGGTCCCTGTTACTGGATTTGGTAATGCTGTAATTTCAGCGTCAATCGAGCATAAGACAGAGGGGTATGTATTAGGTGTAGGTGGTAATATGTTTAAGCTTGCAGGATCTGTTATTGTATTTGGTGTTCTTTCCGCCTTTTTAGTAGCGTTAGTTAAAACTATTTTAGTTAAATTAGGAGTGGTTTCGTGGTAAATACCGGTGGAACGATTTCATTTACGCAACGACCTAGTATTGCAAGTGCCGGAGTAATAGTTGGGCCGGTCGAAAAATCAAGTCCATTTGCCGAGGGTTTTGATGAAGTACTGGAAACTGAAAAAGAAACAAATGAAACATATGAGCAGGCGGCAAGTCGATTTATTGAAAAGGCCTGTTCTACAGCAGTAAAAAAAGCACATGAAAAAATGGATAATATTGATTTGCTAATTGGAGGGGACTTAGTAAATCAAATGTCACCCTCTAACTTTGCTGCAAGAAAGCTTGCTATTCCATATTTCGGTGTTTTTTCTGCATGTGCGAGTTCAATGGAGGCAGTTATCATTGGATCACTTATATTAGAATCCGGAAATGCTAAGAACGTTCTTGCCGGCGCCTCCAGTCATCACCCTTCTGTAGAAAGACAGTTTAGATATCCATTAGAATACGGAGCACAGAAACCAAAAACAGCTCAATGGACAGTAACTGCAGCTGCTTTTGCATTACTACAAAGTAAGGCGAAAAATGCCCCTTATATTACT
>NZ_JBAEAP010000359.1:0-1509 GCF_056205495.1 Psychrobacillus sp.
TATGGATTGAAGCTGTCCATTCGTTAAAACAGGTGTTTCCAAATAGATTCGACGTGCATTGAGTTCTCCAGGGTTAAGTAAGTCACCTTCTGCACCAAGCAACGTCATCGTAGAGGTAACAATATGTTCCCGGATAGAATCGATTGGTGGATTCGTTACTTGCGCAAACAACTGTTTAAAATAATTGAAAAGAGATTGCGGTCTATCGGATAGAACTGCTAATGGAGTATCGTTCCCCATTGAACCAATAGGGTCTTTTCCTTCTATCGCAATTGGCAGGATATATTTGTGTATATCCTCATACGTATAACCAAATGCCTTTTGACGGAACAATAGGTCCTCTACATTTTCCTGTTTATCTTCCTTAGCTGTTACCTTGTATTGATGATCATTTAACCACTGCTGATATGGTTGTGCTCTTGCCATTTCAGATTTTATTTCTTCGTCTGAAATAATTCTTTGTTGCTCCAAATCAATTAACAGCATTCTTCCCGGACTTAAACGTTCCTTATAAAGAATATTTTCTTCTTCAATATCAACTACTCCAACCTCAGAAGAAAAAATAATATAGTTATCCTTTGTGACATAATAACGTGCCGGCCTTAAACCATTGCGGTCTAGAATAGCCCCAATTTGCTTTCCATTTGTAAATGAAATAGCTGTTGGACCATCCCATGGCTCCATTAAAGAGCTGTGGTAAGCATAAAATGCTTTTTTCTCTTGAGAAATGTGAGGATTCTCTGTCCACGGCTCTGGTATAAGCATCATTGCCGTATGCGCCGGAGACCTACCAGCTAAAACAAAAAATTCAAATGCATTATCGAGCATAGATGAATCACTTCCATTAGTATCTATAATAGGAAGTAATTTTTCTAAATCCTCACCAAAGGCATCCGACACGAATTGTTGCTCACGGGCCTTCATCCAGTTGACATTTCCTCGTAGCGTATTTATTTCCCCGTTATGAACGATATAGCGATTCGGATGAGCACGCTCCCAGCTTGGGAATGTGTTTGTGCTATAACGAGAGTGTACTAAAGAAAATGCAGAAGTGAAAAGTTCATCTTGTAAATCTACATAAAACTCGTCTACTTCTTTAGGAGTTAACATTCCTTTAAAAACGATTGTCTGACTAGAAAGACTTGGGCAGTAGAATTTTTTAGCTTCCTGCTGGGCCCAATGCTCTACTTGCTTTCTAATGACATACAGCTTCCGTTCGAACGCTAGCGAGTCTTTAAAATCTTTAGCCTTAATAAATACTTGTCGCACTACAGGTGCAGACTCTCTAGCGGATTCACTTAACTGACTCTTATCAGTAGGGACTGTCCTCCATCCGATTAGCTCTTGACCTTCAGAAATAATCGTCTCATTTATTTTTAGTTCTATCGCCTGTCTTTCCTCATCATCCTGAGTAAAAAACAGCATTCCTACTCCATACTGCCCTTTTTCTGAAGTCGGATCGTAGCCATGTCGTGCTGTGAGCCAAGGAGTTGATGTGATGTGTTGTCT
>NZ_JBAEAP010000360.1:0-2225 GCF_056205495.1 Psychrobacillus sp.
AACTTATCTATAATATTGCCATTTTGCATTTTAACTGCAGCAAGCTCAATGATTTTGTCATATGTGGCGGATAAACCGGTTGTTTCTACGTCAAAAACTATATAAATTGCATCCTCAAGCGGGATATGCAACTCATCATAAGCTATTGGCACCCCGTCATGAATTAGATTAGCTTCTAGTCCATATAAAATTTTAATGCCATTCTTCTTACCTGCAGCATAAGCTTCCGGAAATGACTGCACATTCGCATGGTCCGTTATGGCTACTGCCTGGTGGCCCCACTTTGCTGCTTGAGAAACTAATGCTGATACAGAAGAAACTGCATCCATTTGACTCATCGGAGTGTGCATATGTAACTCGACTCTTTTTTCTTTTGCAGTATCGTATCGTAGTACAGGGTTAATCTCACACATATCTTGAGCCATAATGATTAAATCACGCACAAATGTATCGTTTTGAACTGATCCTCTTACCTTTATCCACATTCCTTTTTTAAGGCGCTCCATCATTCCAGCGTCTTCTTTGTCGCGAGAGAACATTTTTACAAGAATAGAATCTGTGTAGTCAGTGACCTTAGCCGTCAATAGAGATCTACCACTTCTCAGCTCTTTCACCTCGACATCAAACACAAAGCCTTCGATCGTTACACGACGCTCTTCATCTTGGATAGAACGTATCTCCACACTTGCCTCTTCTTTTTTCAGTGGAGTACCTAGCTGGAATGGACCATCCTCACTGGCTTCACCACTATCCTGACGAGAGTCTCTCTTTTGCATATCTTCTAAAGCCTTTTTCCCAAGTTGCTCTTCTTCCATTCTTCGTTGTTCTAAAAAGGCTACCTGTGCTTCAGCTAAAGCTTCTGTGTCCTCGACTAACTTAAAATCTATCGCAAGTTTAGGAAAACCAAAGCTCTCATATACACTTGCAATTTGATCAATATATTTCTTTTTAAAAGTACGTTGTTGTAATTCTTGTCCGCATGTCAGCTGAATCATCTGGCCGTTCCACTCTGGCTCTTGACCAAGTAGACAATCTTTTAAAGGAGGAGCCATGTCGCTCAATTCTTTAAGTACACTTGTCCAATAAGCTTTTATGAGCGATTCTGTTACTTCTGGATGCTCACAATTGATTTCTAAATATATTGTAGCAATCCCTTGAAATTTTTCTTCTAGTCTTGATTGGAATTGGTTATAGACATCGATAGGAAGAACGGCAGCTATATTGATTTGAAAATGCCATTGTCTTTGTTTTTTATGAACTGTAAATCTTGTAATAGAAGCATTTTCGAAATGCTTAACAACAGTGTCTTCGGTCAACTCTAGCTGTTGCAACAATAGATGCATTCTCATTTTGCCATCTTGCATATTACCTATCCCCCCTTATTTTAAAAGTTATTCTATATATTTTATCTGGTATTTTGAATGAGATTGTATCCATAGAAGATGACTCTATCAGCCATCATAAATATTAAAGATAGCTGGGGTGATACGCCCCGCAATAAGCCTCTGTCAAAAGCGGAAATCAACTCTACTTTAGCATATTAAACATAATTATAAATAAAACTGAACAATTAACAGAAAAAGAAAGGAAGTTCAGCTACTCGAACTCCCCCTCTAACATATTCTATCAAATCTATAAACAAAAAGATTGCCCAGTATTCACCAAGTTACTCTACAGGAAGAATCGTTGTATATCATTCCAGGTAACTACTACCATCAATACCATTAGAAGCATGATTCCGACAAAATGAACCATTCCTTCCTTCTGTTTATCAATTGGTTTTCCTCTTACTGCTTCAAATAGGAAGAACAATAATCTACCACCATCCAAGGCAGGTAATGGCAACAAGTTCATAATCCCTAAGTTTATACTTAACAGTGCAGCCCAATGCATTAACTTAAATACGCCTAATTGTGCTACTGTATCAGTTGCTTGATATATTCCAACAGGACCAGACAAGTCATCTATACTAAACGATCCAGTTATTAATGTACCTAAAATAGTAAATATTTGTTTCGTCATCTCATAGGTTTGTTCAGCTCCAAAGGCTATTGCTCCGATTGGATTTTTCTCTAAAGGACTCGAATACATGACGCCGATTTGTGTGACTTTCCCTTCTTTTGTAGATACTTCTATTGGGGTAATCATCAATTCTTCCGTCATACCATCTCGTTCTACGACGAAAGTCATCGGCTCATTCGCACTTTCTCTCACAGCATTTGATA
>NZ_JBAEAP010000361.1:0-3189 GCF_056205495.1 Psychrobacillus sp.
CCCATTGTTCAAATTTCACTACGGGAACGCCTTCTCCTAAGTTGTCACCGCTATTTTTCCCAGTTAAAGAGTCAACAGAGTTAGGGCGAAGCTTAGCGTCTTTCGTAGCAGCAACGATTGCTCGTTTAATAGCTTCCTTAATTTCTAGTTGGTTTACCCCAACTGGAGTTTTTACCTTGAATGTAGGTAGTCCAGTGTCTTGGCAAATAGGTGAAATGTTTTCGTCTGCCATTTGAATATTATTTGTAATTGTATCTAAACTCATGGCCGCTCGTGTACCTTCATTTTCAGCAGCTTTTGCTTTTTGGATCGCTCTTCTTACATCTTTAGGTAAGTTGGTAGAAGTCTCGGTAATCAGATCATAGATACTTTTCTCTAATTGTCTCATTTGCATTTAGTTATGCCCCTTTATATGTAGTTACAAACATTAACAAGTATACTATTTTACAAGAATGAAAAAAAGAGCAGTATAAAAGGCATCAGAAATATAATTTTCCGATGCCTTTAAATACTACTCCTTAGAGTCTTTAAATTGTTCCATTTTTAGTTCTAAGTCATCCATCATTTGAATAAGTCTGTCTATATCTTCTAAATTAGTCGTCTCAGGTTCAATAGAATCAAGTACTTCTAAAAACATTTGAAGTCGGTCTTTTAAATAAGATACTTGTTGTTCTGAATTTGATATTTGATTGCCCACAGAAAAACACCTCACTTTATAAGATAAGAATATAACAAGATGACATTAAAAGATAGGTAAAAAGAGTTATTTTATAAATAAGTGTATTTAAAATATTTACACTATTCAATTTATATGATAAAGTAACATTAAGTTATACGAAAGGAGGCCGTAGTGAAGAGTCGAAAACCAATTAACCATTTGAAGGAGGCGGTTCAGACATTTCACCGGCAAACTAGCCGCAAATGCAGTTATGAATACTCACAAGGATATAAGTAATATGTAAAGGCTCAGTCAATCTTAAACGATATTGACTGGGCCTTTTGTTGTTTATAGAAAAGCTAAATTTTGTTATGATAACCTGTATGAAAATTAAATAGTGAAGAGGTTATCTTATGCAACAATTTACAGCTATGGAGAGCAGACGTTTTAAGATTTTAGTTATTATTGTTTCTATATCAGGGTTTTCCCAAGGAATGCTTTTGCCTCTAATCTCAGTTATTTTTGAACAGGATGGGGTCAGCGCTACCTTAAATGGATTAAGTGCTACAGGTTTATACATAGGTACTTTGTTAATATCACCTTTTATAGAGCCACCATTACGAAAATATGGGTACAAGCCTATGATTGTAGTCGGAGGGCTTATCGTTATAGTATCGCTTCTACTTTTCCCTTTATGGAAGAGCGTAATGTTTTGGTTTGTACTCCGTTTATTAATAGGGATTGGTGATCATGCTCTACATTTCTCTACTCAAACTTGGATTACAAGTTTTTCACCACAGCATCGGTTAGGTAGAAATGTAGCCATTTACGGCTTATCATTTGGAGTTGGTTTTGCAGTTGGCCCTTTGTTTGTCCAACTCGTAGAAATTTTTGAAGGACTACCTTTTATCGTTTCTGGACTTTTATGTTTGTGTGCATGGGTTCTTGTATTTTTCCTGAAAAATGAAAAGCCAGAAAAATTTGCAGCTTCGTCTACAATGACAGGCACATGGAAAAGGTTTGGAGCTGCCTTTTCAGTAGCGTGGATAGCATTTATCCCGCCATTTAGCTATGGCTTCTTAGAATCATCTTTAAATGCGATATATCCTGTGTACGCACTTCGTAACTCTATTGAAATTAGTGATTTATCCTATATTTTAGCTGCTTTCTCTATTGGTGGAGTAGCGTCTCAATTGCCGCTTGGTATGTTGAGTGACCGCCTGGGAAGGAGACAGGTCTTATATAGTATGCTTGGTTTAGGTGCCCTTACATTCGGGTTTGCAAGCTTTTTTGAAACATCGGCAATAGGTGTTGGGGCATTTTTCTTCATAGCAGGAACGTTTGTAGGATCTACTTTTTCTCTTGGTATCGCATATATGACAGACTTAACTCCAAAAGAGCTTTTACCAACAGGAAATTTAATATGTGGTATATTTTTTAGCTTAGGTAGTCTTTCAGGCCCTTTCTTTGGTGGATTGTTCATTCAGTTATTTGAGGGAGTAAGCTTTTTATTTCTTATATCTATCCTTTTAGGGTCTTTGGCTATCGTTATACTTTTTACAAAATCTAATCGTTCTACCATAGTATAACCAATTAAAAAAATGAATTCGACCAACATGACTCAATGAGCTGTGGTGGTCGAATTTATTTTGTATTCTAACTTATTTCTAGGGTATTGACATTCGAGTCTCGTTTATTATAATTGTAAAGCTTCATTTACATATTATTTTATAGAAGAGGAGAAAGACTTATGTGGTTTATATTTGCTCTTATAACTGCCTTAGCATGGGGAGGAGCAGACTTATTTTATAAAAAGGGAACAGACCCTAGAGATAAATTTAGTCATCTTAAAATAGTTGTTATGGTAGGTTTAGTTATGGGGATTCACGGGACAGTGTATATGCTTTTAAAAGGTATTCAATTTGACCCAATGGACATGGTATTATATTTGCCAGTTTCCGCACTTTACATACTATCAATGGCAATTGGATATATTGGATTGAGATATTTAGAACTATCCATAGCTTCTCCTGTTCAAAATTCATCAGGAGCTATTACAACAATTCTTTTATTTATTTTCTTTACTCATTCATTAAGTGTATTAGAAATCATGGCTATTATTATAATTACTCTAGGGGTAATTGGCTTGGCCGTCTTTGAAAAACAGCTGGAAAAACAAGTACTTCAAGCTAATCCTAAGACGATCGATACTAAATATACAATTGGATTCATGGCTATTATTTTCCCTATTTTATATGCATTGATTGATGGGCTTGGAACGTTTGCAGATGCAGTGTATTTGGATGAGCTTAGTCTCATTGGGGAGGATGCAGCACTACTTGCTTATGAGTTTACATTTTTCATCTGCGCTGTAGTAGCTTTTGTTTATCTTAAAGCGGTTAAAAAAGTCCCATTCAATATCTTTAAAGAGAGAGATAAGACAAGTGCTGCTATTTTAGAAACTATTGGTCAATTCTTCTATGTATTTGCAATGTCCTCAAATGCCATTATTGCAGCTCCAATTATTGCTT
>NZ_JBAEAP010000362.1:0-1870 GCF_056205495.1 Psychrobacillus sp.
CCATCGATGCAACAAATTGCAGAAGCAATAGCAATGGATATAACAACTTTTAGTCGGCAAATCCAGACACTCATTAAAATGGAATTAGTAAAGAAAACACCATCTTCAGCAGACAAAAGGGTATTTATCTTATCTCTTACAGAACAAGGTAAGTTTGTCGCCACAAACATTGACGAATCAATGAATGCTTACTTAGAGGAAGTATTCTCGCATATGAACGAATTTGAAAAGGAAACAGTTATTCGTTCTATTAAATTACTTAATCAAGCCATGTCCAAATCAAGTGTTTGTTGTACGCCTTTATTTTAAGCAAGTTAATTCTTGCTTAAAAAAATATACATTACTTGCAAAATGCAATTAATGATAACATGTAAATAAAAATTAATGGAGGTATGGAGAATGAATAACATTGAACTGAAACAAGTAAACACTGGTGGATGCTGTAAACCTGCTGCAAAAATAAATATAGACTTAGAAACATCTTTAAACAAGGTATTACCAATCGCTATTATAGGTGCTGGTCCTGTAGGGTTAGCGGCGGCGGCGCATTTAGCTAATATCGGTGAACGTTTTATATTAATCGAGTCAGGTGATAGTGTTGGGAGTAATATTCTAAACTGGGGACATGTACGGTTGTTCTCGCCATGGCAATACAATATGGATAAGATAGCTAAAAAAATTCTAGAAAAATATGAGTGGAAAGCACCTGTTTTGAATCAACTTCCGTTGGGCAGTGAACTGGTTAACGAGTATTTAAAGCCTTTAGCCAATGTACCTGAAATAAATCCCTATCTATTACTGAATACAAAAGTTGTTTCCATCAGTAAAAAAGGCTTAGATAAAATGAAGTCTGCTAATCGTGAAAAATCGTCCTTTGTTTTATACCTGGAACAACAAGGACTATCAAAAAGAGTGGAAGCAAGGGCAGTCATAGATGCTACGGGAACTTGGTCACAACCAAATCCGATAAATGCCGATAATGTTTGGACAAAAGAAGAAAAAGAATTAAAACAATATATATATTATGGTATTCCAGATATTAAAGGGGAGCATAAGGATAAATACAAAGGTAAACGAGTTGCTGTAATAGGTGGAGGTCATACAGCCATAAACACGATTTTAGAATTATCACAGTTAGAGAATGATGTGGAAATTACGTGGATTATGCGAAAGAAAAGCGTAGAAGATGCTTATGGCGGAGAAGATAAAGACGCTCTCGAAGCAAGAGGGGAGTTGGGAAGTCGTATTCATCACCTAGTTGATGTCGGTCAAGTAAAAGTGCATACCCCTTTCTTTATTCATCAACTAACTAAAACAAACGATGGAATCACAATCACTGGGGAATCAGAAGGTAGTGAAGAAACACTTTCTCCTGTCGATGAAGTCATTGCAAACACAGGCAGCCGTCCAGACTTCTCATTTGAAAGAGAAATCAGACTAAACATAGATACTGCTACAGAAAGTGTCGAAGCACTTGCTCCATTAATTGATCCAAATCTTCACAGTTGCGGTACGGTTCGCCCTCATGGGGAAGAGATATTAAGACAGCCAGAAAAAGACTTCTATATTGTAGGAATGAAAAGTTATGGTCGAGCTCCAACCTTCTTAATGGCCACTGGTTATGAACAAGTTAGATCTATTGTGGCCCATCTGACGGGGGATTTTGAATCGGCTAGAAAGGTGGAACTAGATTTGCCAGAAACAGGCGTTTGTAGTGTTAATTTAACACCACAAAATTCTGCACAATCATGTTGTGGAACTGAAGTATCCAAATGTTAGAGGTGAATTTAAGTGACTGTAAATAATGGTGCTAATTTATCTACAGAATACTTTCTTTCCTACCTAAAACTGGTTAGGGAAGCCAGATCTT
>NZ_JBAEAP010000363.1:0-3174 GCF_056205495.1 Psychrobacillus sp.
CGATCATCCTTTCATTCGTTACAGTTGTAACAATATTTTACCATGCGAGGATGCCATATATGTTTAGTCCGCCTTCTGATCCTTCATGAAGGTGTTGTCGACCTCACCTCTAAAGAAATGCTTACCGTAGATTAATAAACAAAGAATGATTCCTACAGCAAACGCCCAAGCAGCACCCTTTATGCAAAGCACGGCACCAATAATACCAGCGATACCTAAATCACGTTGACTGCGTGATTCTAAAATACCGACCTTAACACTAACATACCCTTGAATGAGTAAAGTTAAAGCTAAGGCTACTCCTAAAATTGGCTCTACTAAACTAACGATTGGTAATAAAAGTAATCCAGTGTTAGTTCCCCAACGGAATGAGCCAACTCCACCAAAGAACGAATCCATTGCTTTTCGTCCTTTTTTAAACCGTTCCACCATGACTACCTGCATAGCTGACCATAATGGACCACACATCGTTACGTCTGGACCTAAAATACTCATCGCACTATTACGAATTCCAAATATTAAGTGAGCACGACTCGGATTGTATTCGATTTTTTCATCAGGACGTGAAGCAGCCCCTTCTTCCACTAAAGCTTTTGTTTGCAATACATCGCCAAATAAAACAATATAAGCAGCTAGCACTGTCGGTAAACCAGTAAGGAACATCATCAGTGGTGGGAACCCTAAACCAAATATCGTATATTCATTCCACAGTGTGACAAAATCAGGTGTTGAAAAACCCCATTGAAGTGTTGGCCATGGTGCTTCTCCAAAAATCGGCGCGATGACCACCGCCAAAATAATTACAGGGAATATCCCGAGCTTAGCAATCGTCCCCCAAAACGGATTTCGGTTTTGGAAAGTAGCAAAATGGTTAGAGAATAATAGATAGAAAGCTATGCCAATTGCAATTGTGATCGTCCATGGGAAGGTTTCAAATCTTCCTCCGATTTGGAAAACAGAGATAACAGCTGCAAAACCTGCCCCAAGGATAACTCCTGATTTAATGGCAGGTGGGATTAGCTTAACAACCTTAGATGCGAGACCGGTTGAACCGAGCAGCAAGGAAAGAATCCCTAGCGTCATCTGGAAGGCAATCAAGGCATGAACCCGTTCTGCACCTTCAGGGAACTGCTGGCAATAAAGCATAATCAGCGGTATAGCTGGAGTAATCCAACCCGGAACGGCTGGGTCACCAAGTAAATGATGTAACAAATAAAAGATTCCGTTTAGTAATACGATTGCCATAGCAACCTCAAATGGCATTCCCAGCAACTCGATTAAAAGTGGAATAGCAGATAAGTCGACTGCACACATGAGCAAGCCTTGCACATAATCTGGCCATTCAAAACGGTAGTGAATAAAAGGTAAGCGGATCTTAAAAGGGCCCGCTGGTATGTATGGGGATTCCTCTCCATACTTTCGGTTTTTCCATAACATAAACTAAATCTCCTCCCAATTTTTAATGTAACCCCTTACATAAAACCCCTTTTGAATACGTAACCATTTTATTGGAAAGTAAAATGGTTACGTATTCATTGTTAGAGAAAAAATAAAACAAACCTGGCTTCATTAGTTTGTTTTAAGTGCTCTCGTCGTGCTTCTTTTAAATACTTTAACAGACTCCGTAATTTGTGTGCAACTATTTTTTTTATTTTCAATCATTTCTATCAATTCCTGAATAGCTAAAAATCCTAGATTCTCTTCAGAGATGCTACCCACTGTTGTTAGCTGAATTGACCCGTGCATACTCATATCCACGTTATCAATTCCTATAATACTCAAGTCATTTGGGATCGATAGACCGTGCTGAAAAGCTTCGTCCATCAAAAACAACGCGAGCGAATCCGAGCCTCCACAAATAGCTGTAGGACGATCCTCTAAATTCTTCAGCTTTTCAAAAGCCAAGGCAATATCCTGTTTGGAAGTATCGGTATTAAAAATATACCTCTCAGATACATCTAGCTCATAATCCTCCATAGCCTTCTTGTAACCAAGATAACGATTACGGAAGGTACTAACAGACAATGGGCCACCAACCCACGCAATCCTTGTATGACCTAGCTCCACCATATGCTTGACTGCTAAATAACCGGCTTGAAAATTATCGATTTCCACAAAATACTCATTATTTTTATGCTTGCGGTTATAGGTGATAAAAGGAATGTTCATCCGCTTGAGCTTATCAAAAATAGGATCATCCAATAAAATACAAGATAAAATAATGCCGTCAATTTTATGCTCAAATGCAGTCGCATATGCTTCACTAAGCTTTTCATCGTTTACAAACTGTACGCTTACACGATATCCCATCTCATTCGCATAATTGACGATAGCAGTAGTACTGTCCACAAAAAATGGGTTATGTAGCGGTCCTGATAGAAGGGCAATCGACCCTGTCTTATTTTGAACCAATGAGCGCGCATGAAGATTCGGCATATAGTTTAACTCATCAATCGCCTTCATTACTTTTTCAAGAGTGGGCTTCTTAACTAACTCCGGTGTATTTAAAACACGAGATACTGTCGTTTGGGAAACACCCGCATGCTTTGCAACGTCTTTTGATGATACCAAGACAAAACCTCCTTTTAGGTCTATTCTATATCGTTTCTCCCAGAAAAAGAAGGATTATAAATACGCTTGTGGAAATAAAGGAAGGAGGGGAGAGGAAGAAATGTTCCAAACTATAATAGAACCAAGAGTCTCAGAAACCGATGGAGTAGGGCATATCAACAACACCACCATTCCGATTTGGCTAGAGGGTGGCAGAAACCAATTATTTACCCTCTTCAACCCGGATTTAAGCTTTCAAAACTGGAAAATGATTATCCTAAAAACAACCGTAGAATATAAAGCGCAAATCTATTACGGAAAACAAGTAGAAATCAAATGCTGGATCAAACGAATCGGCAACTCCAGCCTCGAGCTATACGAGGAAATCTGGCAGGAAGGAAAGCTAACTGTCCAAGCCACCACCATCTATGTAAACTACAATGTGCAGGAAAAAAAAAGCGAGGTAATCCCAGACGATATAAGAAGAGAGCTGGAGAAGCATGTGTATGTGGGAGATTGAAGAAAATTGATCAGCATCAAACTCTTTAAAATCAAACTCGAATGGCATTTCAGTCGTTGTTTCTTAAGCTATATCAGAGGCACTCCATTTCGAAGCTATGTAAT
>NZ_JBAEAP010000364.1:0-18041 GCF_056205495.1 Psychrobacillus sp.
TATTAAGCTTCACCACCGACTTAAAACAACTACTGTATACGTTACCCATGACCAAACAGAGGCAATGACAATGGCTTCACGTTTAGTAGTTATGAAGGCCGGCCTTATTCAACAGGTCGGTACACCGAAAGACGTGTATGAAAACCCAGAAAATGTTTTCGTTGGAGGCTTTATTGGATCACCTGCCATGAACTTCTTCCAAGGGCAAGTAAAAGACGGTTACTTTGTAGCCGGCGAGAATAAGATTAAATTATCTCCAGAAAAGGCTTCTCTTCTAAATGGGCAAGGCTACAACGGTAAAGATATTATTTTCGGAATCCGTCCAGAGCATATTTCTGCCGACCCAGAGGATCTGACTAGAACACCAGAATCCGTAGTGAACGCACATGTAGATGTATGTGAATTAACAGGTGCTGAGTTCATGGTGTACTCCACTCTAGGAGAACAGCAATACGTTGCTCGAATTAATGCAGATTCTCTTTTAGAAACAGGGCAAAACATACAGCTTACATTTGATATGTCTAAGGCTCACTTCTTTGACAAGGAAACAGAAAGCCGCATACGATAATATAAATTTGCCCACAGCCCATTAAAGGGTTGTGGGCTTTTATAACGCTATGCTGTAGAAAATATCAGTAAAAAAGTGCTATGTTTAGCACTTTTTTCACCCACCTATAGAATATGTTTTCCAGATTTTATTCCTTAATGATAAACTCTTCCGATAACGGCACCATATTCTCCTTTATCTTCTTACCTTCCCACGCAGTTACTTTTAATTGATACCCCTTAATGTTTTTAGGCATCTTAAGCTTTGTCGACATTTTCATCGTCTTACCTTTCGGGATTGTTCGTGAGCTCTGATCTCGATCTACTACTTTACCGTTCTCATCAACTAACTCCATTAACACTAAAATATCTTGGTTTTTATTTTTAGTATTTTTAACCTCTATAGCAGCAGTAATCATCATTTCCTTAGTTAGCTTTAGAATTTCCTTACCTTTTTCGTCTTGGAATTTTACATTCACATCCATTGCATATTCCGGTTCCTCTGCTTGCTGCTCCCATTGAATACTATATATTTTCTTTGACTTACCGTCTGGAGCAGTGACTGAAACAGTAGTCACTTGTCCTTCACCTTTTATATCTACATTCGCTTCTGTCTGATTTGCTATTACTTGTAAGCTCGATTTTTCTAGTTCCGGTAAGCTATATTGGCTTTTCCCTGGTGAAAAGTTAGAAATAGTCTTCCCGCCAATTAAAATAGATTTTAGTGTTGCGTCTGTTTCCGGTACTGCAATCATTTGTAGCTTGTTACCCAAAGCATAATAAATGCTTCCGTCCATACCTACTGTCATATTGTTTATAAAGCGGTCTACGATAACTTTATGTGACAAAGTTTCTGGATCAATAGCAACTAACTTTCGAGAAAGTGTAGTATAGAGCATTCCATCTGGTGCCCATTCTATTCTGTAAGGAAGCCATTTGCTGCTATTGTATAAGCTTGGATGAATAGTTTTGCTCTTAACAACTTCCAGCGTTTCTGGATCCATCGCAAATATTGTCCCATCTACTACACCCCAAAGGTTACCATCAGGTCCAATAGAGATTTCTCCAATCATCCTCGGAGTTTCATCTATTCCAGGAATAACAGGTGTAAATTCCTCTATTTTTTGCGATGTTGCTACATCCCATACAAATATCTTAGCCTCTTTTGCTTTTGGGTCCAAGCCTAGCCCACCCCAAATAGATGTGCTACCATATAGCTTTCCATCCTTATAGGCTAATCCAATAATACTTTGATCTTCTACCACATTTCTATGTTGTGACCATTTACCAGTATTTTCATCGAATATGGCTAGAGCCCCACCCAATACCCCATAATCTGGTACCGTACCAACGAATAGCTTATTATCTCCTGATGTGAGTGTAAAAGGTCTATCTTGGTGATCAGTAATATCATATTCTAGCTTAGGGTTACTATTTAAATCTATCTCCTTGTTCGGATCATAGCTATAAATCATCGCACCTACGTATGTTCCATAGTACACTTTGTCATTTAGAAAACCGATGCCTTCTGGTTGAGCAAAGGAAGGTATATTCACTTCTCTTTCATTTGTAAATGGGTTGTATATACTTAGCCCACGCTGGTAGCCACCCATATATAATTTGCCATCTTGTCCATCCTCCAAAGCCTGAATCTCTACGGTTTGTGAGGCAATATCCATGTCAATAAATGTTATTTCATTTTTTATTGGCTCGTATAATATATATTCGCCATACTGCGTAATCATAGCAAGAACTGTCTCACCATTGCGTAAAGTTATCCATTCCATATCTTTAACTCGCACGGTGTCTGGTAATAAAGGAATACCTTCAATCTCTTTTGTTTCATTTTTACTAAAATCGTACTGATACAATTTCTTTTCAAACTTAAAGTAAATTAGATTGTCATTGTGTGGAGAAGGGTCTGAAATCATATTGCTATAACTAAACTGATTAATCACTTCATGCGTCTCTCTATCTAGCACTAGCATAGTTACTGATCCAGCGGAAACAAACAGCTTATCTTTTACGACAAAAATATTTTCAATCATACCGTCTGTGCCTGTTTGACCTTCAATTACTATTTCTTCTTTTTCTCCAGTGGATCTATCAATCTTGATCAAATGCTTTTTAGCACCTACTCCGACATAAATAGAGTCATCACTTACTCCAATTCCTCTCGCATATTGCTGGCCTTCCTTTGCAGTACCAAAGTTACGAAAAGCCCCGCTTTCAATGTCATATTCGAATACAGCTGCATGAGGATAAGTAGAACCATAAATCTTTCCATCAGCCGTACCTTCTAAATCCCAAACCCAATCGTCGGATGGATTGACCCCTAACTCTTCTACTTTCTTCTCCTCTGGTAAATATCGATAAAGCTTACCATCACCGGTACCCGCAAAATATACGTTTTGATCGGAACCGATAGTTATTGCCCATAAGGCCTCTGTTCCTTCTATTACTTTAGAAAATTTAAGCTCTCCTGTTTCCGCATTTAAAACAGAAAATGTACCTGGAAGGCCATTAGAATGATAATACACTTCATTTTCTCCGAGGCTATTTTCTTGAATGACTGCTGCTTGTCCTAACTGTACATTAACCATTTCACCTAAATCGACTGGAGAAGCATATTCTCTTTCTAATGGAATATCTTCTACCGCTTGCTCCCAAGTAACGTCATCAAAGTAAGCCTCTGTTAAGCTAATTACACCGGAGTAGAAGGCAAGCCTTGCATAAGCTGCATTCGCAGGAACCTCAGTAAAGACTTTTAGTTCTGTCCAATTGTTTTTTGGTAAGTTTCCAAATAACTCTGTTTTGACATTGTTAGTGAGCTTTCTATTGTCTTTGTCGTAATAGTGCACCTCATACACGATATTATGAGTTTGCTTTACCACATTCGTCATGACCTTTGCAGTATAAGATTTACCAGGAGTGACTGATACTCTGTCACTAAACACCCTGCTACCTGCTTTGTCTGACTCGTCTTTAAAATGTAGGCTGTGAAGCCCAGTGTGAGAAATAGTGTTGGTAATAACTGCTGGAGTATTACTGTTATTTTCCATCGACCATCCTAGTATAGTAGAGGGGTCATTATTTACCTCTTCAAATCCAGGATTTCGTATCTCAGTTGAAGCTTCCTCCGCATGAGATACTGATAATGGCGTAAAGCTCCCTAAAGCTACACTTGTACAAAGGACTGTACTCATTACAATTTTAAAGAATTCTCTCATTTATTCTTCCTCCTATTTATATAGTTATTAGTAGTCTTAAGAATAGTTTTTGCTATGAGTAGTGAGGTTTATCGTCTATCAGCCAACTTTTATCAGTTTAAAATTGAGTACTTCTTTCTTCTGTAGAATAATCTTCACTTTGTACCTGCTAAATCCTTCAAGTAAATTCCGTATCCTTTCCAAATGTCGAAATCTAGTTTTTTATAAAAGTCTACTAATATCGTCCAATCGATAATAATAGTTTCGACTTTTCTTTCCTGTAATAGAACCATTGCCGCTTGTACAATTCCTAATCCATAGCCTTGCTTTTGTTCGCTTGAATCCACTCCAAGTGGTCCAATACCTCCAACCTTAGTTGTAAAGGACGGGCTCCAATAAACATTCTGGGCAATAGTTGGGGATTCTTCATCATTGATTCGACAAAAGCCAATGATTCTTCCACTCTTTTTGAGGACTACAAACTCTCTTCCACTTCCATTCGATTCAAAATATTTTATCGCCTCGTATTCCCATCTGCCAGGAAAAGACTTGTTTAAAAAGGTAAGAAACTCTTCCTTTTCGTCCGGTTGTAAGATTGAATAGGACACTGTATTGTCTTCGGGCATGGTATAGCTCTTACTTAGCTGATTAATCAAGTCATATGTGTCTATTCTTTTCAAATAGCCCTTTTTTTCCACCCACTGTTGTGCCTCCACATATTGTAAAGGCACTCCGGAGAAATAATGAAAAGGATCTCCGCCTAACTGAATCTCCTCTATGCCATGATCTTTCAATGTTTCTTCTGCCTTATCAAGAAGCCTTGATCCTAAGCCTTTATTCCGATAATTTTTATCAACCAACAGAACCTGAACCCACCCCCTTTTAGAATCCATTTTTACATTTACTTTCTCCTGCCACTTTTTAGCTATAATAAATCCTATTAGGTTATTTTGGTCATCTACCGCCAAGGCACAACCATCTTCTAGAATATTCTTGTCTTCCAAACTATTTTGGTTAAAAAGTTTTTGACGCATTGGATATTCTTCTCCCAATTCCTTGTTCCAGAGCTCTACCATTTCCTCTAATCTACTAGCATCCCAAGGCAATATTTTCATTTCACGTCATTCCTTTCTGCTATTGTCCGAATGTCTCTTGCATACGTTTAATAGGGTCATCTTTCGTGTCGCTACTCCATTCAACCACCTGATTTACTTTCATCAGTTCTTGTTTAAGCTCCTGATAATCTATATTTTGAACAGAAGTATTATGTTTGATGGCTAAATTTGCTGCAACACTTGCAGATTGTCCAAGAATCATGAATACTGGCTCCATTCGAATAGATCCAAAGGCAATATGAGAGCTGGATAGACAAACTGGAACAAGAAGATTTACACATTCCTCTGATTTAGGACGTATGGAACGATAGGATATCTCAAATGGAGAAATCGGAACCTGCACATCCCCCTCATTCACACATCTTCCATCAATCACCACACGCCGGCAGTTGTGAGAATCCATGTGGAAGGAAGCCAAGCCAATCGGATCTTCGACAAAGGACTGTCCTAGACAGTTATGATCTGTCATGACATAATCTGATATCATTCTTCTTGCTTCTCTAATATAAAGCTGATGTGGCCAATGTCCTGTTTCCATAAATTCGTCCTTAGGAAGCCCCCAAGATGCCACTTCCTCACGGATTGACTGTGGGACTCGTTCATCATTAGATAAAAAATAGAGCATCCCAAGATCATAATTTACATGGTCCTGAAAAATTTCCTCCCGTCTTTCGTAGCTACCCTCAGGCCATTCATAATTTTTACCAATGTTATCAGTAGAGATTGCACCGTGGTTATTTAAATCCGATTTGTCATTTGGGAGTAGAGTATGTAGCTTCATAGCGTCCCACACCCCTGACTTAATATAGCGTAATAAAAGCTCGTAACGCTGAGGCTCATAGTTAGGGGGTTTTGGAAAAGAAATACGATTTTTAGGGTTGTTTGTTAAACAAATTCGAAAGTTATAGGCTTGTATCCGATGATCCCCCTGCCCCTGGTATCCTAGAGACTCTTTACTATCCTCACTTATACCTGGTAATAGTCCACTGTCCTCCTGACCCTCTATCTTATATGGGTCAATCCACTTCTCAAATTTATGATGTGGTGCACCAAATTGAACGCCATTATAGATTTCTTTATACGTGGCATTCGACTCTCTACCTACAAAATAGGAAACATCCGATAGCGCAAGTAAGTCTCCTTCATAGCTACAATCCATAAAGATTTTCCCTTTAAATCTATTACCACTCTCCATGATAATTTCATTTATTTTTACATTTTCTTCTTTATGAACCTCATGTAGATGCTCATTCAGAAAGACAGGAATGTCATATTCACTCATCCAGGATGAAAAAATAGATTGAGCAGCTTTTGGTTCAAATCTCCATTGTTTTTCTTTGTTATAGTATCTAGCCACTTCTTCGTAAAACTCCTTAGCAAGTCCACCAATGGCATTTTCAGCACCAAGATCTGTAGCTCCTAAGCCACTCGCAGTCATTCCCCCGATATTTCGGCTAAATTCTACCACTGCAACAGTCAATCCGTTTCGACAAGCCTGAACAGCTGCCGTTAAGCCAGCTGGAGTCGCACCGTATATGATTAGGTCTTTCTCTACAATTTTAGATTCTTTATTTTGGGGTGTAGGCTTGTAATAGTAAAGTTCTTTAAAATTCATCCTCTTCCCTCCATCTTTTATTTCTTGTTCCATTCTTTTAGAGTTCTTGCAGCTACTGTTTTTAAAAAATAGAAGTATATGTTTGCTAATTCTGTTGGTGTATATTGCGGAATATCCTTTAATCGAATTGATAGCAGCATTTCTGTCTCCTCAAAATCCCACTGTCCAAAAAACTTACCTATCCCTTTTAGACAGCTTGCAATTTCCTGTCGCCCTGCCATATCTGTAACCTTTTCTGGATCCACGACTCTAGCTGGAAATAACGGTATGTTCCATTTAGTATGAGGTGAGATTATTTCTTCTAAAGAGAAAAATGCTTCTTTAATCTGTGTCGAATCAGAAGAATAGCTCTGAAAATATTGTTCCTGAGCCTCCCTTAAACTCTGGCCCCAAACTAGCTTTGTATATATATAATTATTAAAGTGTTGGACCCATTCCCATGGGTAACTTTTGTCTAATTCGAAAGAGTGGTCTTTGAAATGTGGTGGGACTATTAAATTTAAAATTCCCGTTACGTTTTGGAGCTGATAACTCCTTAAGTCTTCGTCAATTCTTCTTGCCAGGGGCGGGAATAGCTCACTTAGCATGAAATGGTCACTATAATATTCTAAAACGGTTAGATTTCTACCGTTCTTTATGGCTTGCTCGTTCCAATCCTTTAATGCATGGCTTGCTCTTTGCTGATTAATCTCTTGTGATTCTATACTTTCTGCGTAATTTCTGCCCCAATATGCAAATAGAATATCAGCCTCAGAAGAGACATTCGTGTTATTTCCGCGTTCTAGCATGCTCCACGAAAGTCCTGCGTTGTAAACGATATGCTCAGCCTCTACCTGCAGCCCACTTTCCTTTAAATATTTATTTAAATTTTCAGTAAATAAAATGTAGCTCGATATAAAGTCACTGGCGTTTTTCTCTCCAATACCAACATCCTCTGGCCACAAGGATATTCTAGAAATTACCTCATTCTCTTTACAAATAGCTACAATTTTTTGAATAACCTTCTCTTGTATATCCTTGTCTTTTGTAAAAAATTGAATGTTTTCTTGCTTCCCACTCTGAATACCTATCTCGTTTAACAAAAATTGAAGAGAGTGACCGCCTAATGTTACCTTTACTCCTCTACTAATTAATGATGGAGCCACATAAGCCTTAATTTTTTCCCATAAAAAGAAAGTAAAAAAATATTCATTATGCCCATTCTTTACACCCCAATCTATTAATGAATTAATAAATGTTGGGTCATCAATGGTTTCAATAATATTTCCTCTTCTTTGGAAGCGGGGCACAAAAGTAGTAAGCTCTTTCTCCTCTTGCAGCGGCACATCAACTATTTCTTCTTGATCTAACTGAGTCCATCTATAGCCTAAATACATTTCACAATACTTATAAATTCCATATAAAACAGAGCGTGGTTCCTCACCAATAATCCATGTATTATTGCCTTGTTTTACTATGCTATAGCCATCTAGACTTATAAGAACAGATAGTTTGGAATTAATCGGTAAAGATTCGTATCGTTCTCTTGTTATTAATAAGATTTGATCATCATCGCTATCTTTAAAGCATTCAACAAGTTGCAAGGAGCTTTCGATACCGGCTTTTTCTAACAGCCTTTTTAACTCTTCTACTGCAAATAAAATTGGCTCTTGTTTGCTAAAGTAAGTAATCAACTTCATGATATCACTGCCTTTTAGATTAATATCTTGATTTCTAGCTACAGTAAAAGGCCCATGTTTTTCTAGACACGTGCCTTTAGAATTCTATAATTTAATTGGTTGTTTTTGTTTGCTGGACTTATATGCAGCCAAGGCAACTTCAAGCGATTTTAAACCATCGTAGCCAGTAACCGATGGCTCTCTTCCCTCTTTTACACATTGAACAAAATCCTGTACTAACCCAAAATCCATATCATTTCCATAGAAAACATGTTCAAGAGATTTTTCTCCACTAACAAACATGCGGAAATGCTCCTTGAAGGCATCTACCTTAACTATTTGCTTGGTACCAATGACTTCAATCGTTGCATCACCCCATGTAGGATATTGAGAAAATCGAGACCAGCTTGGATCATGAGAGGCGATTACCCCATTGGCAAATTCTAGCGTAAGCAGACCAGCGTCATCTATTCCAATATCATGATAATAGGAATCGACTATAGCAGACACTTCTGAAACTTCCTTTTCCAAATACCAGCGCATTATATCCACCATATGTACGGTATGATCAAGTACTGCTCCCCCTCCAGCCGCTTCTTCTTCTATAAACCAACCGCCAGGATTTTGTCCTCTGTTAGTGGTACGAAAAGCGATAATCTCTCCTAACTCTCCGTTATCAATTAACTCTTTTAAATGACGGATTGGAGTACTAAATCTTACGGGGTAAGCTATTTGCAATATGACCGATTGCTCTTTACAAACTTCAATCATTTCCTTTGCGTCCTCTATATTAGTAGCAATTGGCTTTTCACATAAAATATGCTTTTTAGCCTTAGCTGCATTGATTACCATCTCTTTATGTCGATTATTTTCGCTACAAACGATCACTGCATCCATGTCCAAGGAGAGAAATTCCTCTTGATTGTTAAAATAGGACGCACCAAACAAAGCGGCTGCCTGTTGCCCTCTCTCTTCCGACTCATCAAAGACACCAACAATTTGCACGTCTTTCATTTTTGTTAGAGCGTTCGCGTAACTGTTTGCATGCATATGAGCAAAACTCATCATACCTATTTTCATATAAGTGTACCTCCAGCTATGAAATCCCTATAGAATTTCACTTTATCAATAAGCACAGCATCTACCTTTTTTGCAGAGTACAATACATCCTCCGCATCGTATTGTAACGGAAGAAGGTGACCCTTCAACTCCTCACTATCAAATTCAACAATACGCTTCATCCCACTCCATTCCATTTCAACTCGTTCCTCATTTGCAATCGTAAATTCTACATGGGCCATGGCTCCACTTTCAAAACGAATCATGAGTATTATATGACTTGTACCTGAATCTCGCTTAGACCTTTTTATTTGTCTCTCTTTAGGTTCACCAAACAATAAGGAAAGTACATAGAGGTCTCCTGCCATAATATCTAGGTTATCCTCTCTTACCATTCTTCGAAAACGAAATACGCCATTTGTCTTGCTGCCATTCTCTATTACTTCTTTTATTTTTTGGTAGAATGGATAACACTCCAATTCAAAATATACCTTGGCGTTACTATCCTCATTCATATAACTAAGTAAGTCTGTTGGAATGAAAATGTCATATCCACTTTTCTCTAGAGCTCTTAAGTTTTTCTCTGTAGCGTCCATAACAAAAGAACCTTGTTCACCGTTAATCTCCACTAGCTTTTCAACAGACTGAAGCCTACTTGCCTGTCCTAGCTCTACTTCAGTAAAATCACCTAAAATAATTTTCATGATTAATCACTCCTCAATTCAACAGCTTTCTAAGTCGACGCACCGCCTCTTCGTTAGCTAGCTTCGCATCCTCAAAGCCTTCATACTCAATAGAAAGCCACCCCTGGTAATCCTGTTTTTTAAGTCCTTCCACGATATAAGTTAAATCTACTTTCCCGTCACCTGGGATAACCCCGATTAGCTCTTTTCCTTCCGTTGAACGAAAGCCTTTTACGGTTTCATGAACTTCCTTCTCTCTGAAATCCTTAAAGTGAACATGAGCTATTTCAGTCTTAAGTTCGTCAAATGCCTTCGTAGGCTCTTCGTGGACTAATAAAAAATTCCCCGTATCAAAGGTAGATTTCACATACGGACTGTTGACTGCTTTAATAATTTCCTGAATCTGCTGACTTTTTCCCGCTAAAAGACCATGATTTTCAATAGCCAACACTATCTTTTCCTGTTCAGCTACCTTTGCACTTTCCTTCAAGCCCTCGATGATCCAATCAAAACACTCTTCATAGATAAGGCCCTCTCTAATATCTCCACTAAACACACGAACTGTATTGGCACCCAATGCCTTGGCGACACGAATGCCCTCCACTACTTTCTCCACTTCTGCTTTTCGTTCCGTCTTGTTTTGATGAACAAAGTTATTTGTAATATCATAAGCTGATACTTCTAGATTGGTTGTGTGCAATCTCTCGACAACTTTCTGTATCTCTTCATCCTTGTTAACAGGATTTTGCCAATAAATATCTAAAAGCTCTACGCCATCCAAAGATATATTATTTGCATAATCAATAAAATCTGAAACTGACCAATTCTCTCCTCGAAGAGTGGAAGCTAAGCTATACATACTTATACTGACTTTCATTTATTCCCCTCCTATCTATTCCTTCAGCTCCAATACTTTCTGACAAAAGCTAACTTCTTTTCTTCATGAAAAGGGTTAACCTCATGTGCATATTGAGGGTAGACTTCTATTTCCTTACTTTTTGTTCGTAAATGGTTATAGGCTGCAAAAACAGTTGATGGTGGTGTTACAGAATCCTCTAATCCAATAGACATTAGGGTCGGGCAATTAATCGATTCACAGAAATGTACACAATCAATATAGCCAAGTGTATTCATCACTGTTTCATAGGTGTCATATTGTGGGTCTGTATACTTGAAATAATTGATAAACTCCATATACGGTCCTGCCAAAGACACCTCTAAGGCTCTTTCAAAATTTGCGAGGAATGGATAATCTGAGACTACTAGTTCAATTCTTTGATCCAATCCAGCAATTGCCAAGGCTAAGCCCCCTCCTTGAGAGCTTCCTACAACTCCTAGTTTCGTTGGGAGAAAAAGAGCCTCCGGTGAATTAATCCATTCAAGCTGAAATTGAAGATCCTTAAGCACATTCGTATAATAATAATTATCTGGATTATGGATACCATTTAGCATCCAACCAAGACTTCTACTTCCATTATTGTATTTAGCGTAGTCCGGTGAGCTTCCTTGCGCTCGAACATCAAAGGCATACACAGCTATCCCCATAGAAATCCACTTTAAGTAGTCTATGGGCAGTCCACGACTGCCTGTATATCCATGGATATTTAATATAACAGGACATCGTTCAACACCTTTAGGCTTAATAGCCCATCCCTTTAATGGTGTCCCATCCCAGCTTTCGAACACCAAATCTGCTACCTCCATAGTAGGAATCACGTAATCCTTCCAAACAACTGTGACATTTGGTTGGAGATTGCTTATTTTTTTCTTTTGTTCTTCCCAAAACACATGAAAGTCTACAGGCTTACGAATAAGCTTTGGCTGGTATTCCTTTAAATGGTTTAAAGAATAGTCTCCAATTTGTCTACCCAAATCGATTTAGCTCCTCCTTTCTAAGCAAACTGTGTCCTTACAAATAAACCTCTTTACCTGTTTGAGCAGATTCATAGATAGCATTCAACATTTTCATTACTTCGACCCCATCTTCAACAGGTGCAACAGGCGATTTCCCGTCTAAGCAGCATTCTACAAAATGGTTTATCTCATTAGTAAATGAGCCTGCAAAGTCAAAGCTTTTGTTGTCAACCTGCGGAAGAATATTTAAAATAGTATCGTTCTGCTCCGTCACAATAATTAGCTCTGGTTCTATTTCAGCTCCTCCTTTGTCTCCAAACAATTTAACGCTTACTTGATCCTCTTTTGCCTGAAGCGTAAAGCTTACATCTACCGCCAAAGATGCTCCGTTTTCAAAACGAATTAATCCATTTGCTAAATCTTCCACGTTATTTAAAGAAGAGTCGTAGTCAGCAGCCTTGTAAAAGGAAAGGTTTTTGACATTACTTCGATTACCGAGTTTGGAATACGTGTTGCCACTGACAGAAACTGGTCTAGGCCTCCCCATCAAATACCAGCAAAGATCTATCATGTGAACTCCTAAATCCATAAGGGCTCCTCCTCCAGATTTAGATTTATCACTAAACCAGCCACCTGGATTTCCTAGCCTTCTTAAACAAGATGCTTTTGCGTAATAGATTTCCCCCAAATATTCCTGATCGATGAATTGCTTTAAGATATTAGAGTTATTACCATGTCTTCTAACAAATCCGACGAGTAAAACTTTGCCTGACTTTACTGCCGCAGCCTCGACTGCCAACGCCTCCTCGACCGTCATGCATAAGGGCTTTTCAACTAACACATGCTTCCCTGCTTCCAGTGCAGCAATAGCAATTTCAGCATGCGTATTGTTCCATGTACAAATGCTTACTGCATCTACATCTTTGTTAGCTAATAAGTCTTTATAGTTGGTATACATATGAGTAACACCATATTGATGACCACATTCCGTAAGTCTTTGCTCGTTTTGATCGCATAATGCTACTAGCTCTACCCGATTATGTAAGAGATAAGGGGTAATATGAAATTGTGAAATAGATCCTCCACCAATCACGCCAACCTTCAACATTAAAATGCTCCTCTCAGTTATAAAACTATGCCCTACCGAAAACTTATAATCGTCGTCAAGGTTTTAGATTTCTTGTCAGTCAAATCTTTATATGCAGCCGGCGCCTGATCTATGTTCACTTCTTCTGTTATAAATGAATTAATCTTAATACGCTTTTCATTTACTAATCTTAAATATTCAGCCACATTTCTTCCCTCTGTCCACCGAACATATCCATAAGGATAATCCACTGCCTGCTTTTCATAGACAGGATCATATCTCCCTGGCCCCCCTGCTCTAGAGATGAGAATTTGAGCTTCCTTCCCAAACATTAACTCTCGTGGAAAGTCCGGCTCAATATCTCCTACAATAACTACCTTTCCTTGGTTGCGTATCCATTCCAAGCTTTGACCAGTAAGCTTTGACCGTTTGCCTCCCGCACAAAGCAATACAGCATCTGCCCCTCGGTTGAAAGTACGTACATTAATCTCTTCTTTCATGTCCTCTAAATTCGAAAAGGATGTAATGCCTGATTCTTCTTTTAACATAGCTCCTCTTTCAGCTTGTACATCGTATGCAAGAACATCATAGGCAGCAGCATGTGCTATCTTTGCAATCATTTGCCCTAGCAATCCAAGACCTACAATCACTACGGTCTCTCCAAATTCTAATTTGGCTACTCGAAGTGCATGAATAGCAATTGCTCCAATTCCAGCTAGAGATGCTTCTTTTGGGTCCATACCAATTGGGACCTTGGCACATAAGGTTATTGGTACACATAAATACTCAGAATGCCCCACGTAAGGTGCTCCGTAGCAAGCAACTATATCACCTTCTTGAAAGTCAGTGATGTCATTTCCACATTCCTCTACAATACCAACAGCACTATACCCTAAAGAAATCTCTCGGTCATTGCTCGCTGTTATTAAACTCAACTCGGTTCCGGGAGATATAGCACTATACAACGTTTTGATCATAAGATAGGCAGGTAAAATATCCATTTTAGATTTTTCTTCTATAAAAACCTTTTGATCTTTAGCAATAACTGTCTTCACTTCAATCGCTCCTTACACCAAAACCTATTTGGTTAGATTTCATCATTTCAAACCTGACATTTGAATTCCCTCTGTAAAATATCGTTGGAAGAATAGGAAAATAAGAAAAGTTGGTATAAAAGAAACTGCTGAACCTGCCATTTCTATCCCAAAGTTTCCTTCCTTTCCTAACATCGAAGCCAAGCCAAGTGTTACTGGGAACATTTTTTCCTGAGTTAAATAAATTAGTGGCTGAAATAAATCGTTCCAGTTGGAGATAAAGGCAAAAGTTCCAACTGTAGCGACTACCGGAATAGAGAGAGGTAAAATAACTTTAAAGAATATCTGTAAATCATTTGCCCCGTCTATATATGCAGCCTCTTCTAAATCATTTGGTATTCCTTGTAAAAACTGTCTTACTAGAAAAACCCCCATAATTCCCCAGAGCTCTGGAACAATAAGCGCCCAATAGGTATTGATCCATCCAAAGTCAGAGAACATAATATATTTTGGAATGATTAACAATTGTTGAGGAATCATAATAACCCCCATAAACACCCAAAATATAACCTCTCTCCCAAAGAATTTTTTCTTTGCGAAAATATAACCTAGGATTGCACAAAAAATCATCTGACTAGCTACGGGTATCACAGTAATAACAACTGAGTTAAAAATCCATCGGAGAAATTGGCCATCTCTCATAATATAAAAGTAGTTTTTTAGAGTTGGTTCATCTGGAATCCAAAAAAGCGGGTCTAATTGTGCGTATTCTACATCTTTAAAAGACCCTAAAATCATAATGATAAAGGGCATTAGAAAACAAAAACCCAATATAAACAAAGCAATGTAGGAAATTACCTTTTTCAAACAATTTCATCCCCTTCTAGTAGAGATTAGACTCTTTCCCTAAAAACCTTCTTTGTAAGAGCGAGATCATTAGGATAATGAAGAATAGCACATAGGAAAGTACTGCCGCATAGCTTAAATTTAAGCTAGTAAAGCCTTGATTGTATAAGTAATAAACAATAGTCGTTGTTGCATAGTTTGGTCCTCCACCTGTTAGTAGGTAAGCTGAATCAAAAATTTGGAAAGACCCGATAGTAGTAGTAATCGCTACATAAAAATGAATAGGCTTCAATAGAGGAAAAGTTACTTTCCAGAAGATTTTACTAGTCGATGCCCCATCCATTTTAGCCGCCTCATATAGTCCCTTGTCTATCGATTGGAGACCAGCGAAATAATAAATCATAGTGCTCCCGGCAACCTTAAAGACACTTAATGGCGCTAAGACAGGTAAAGCCTGACTAGAATCAGATAAGAATAGCTGAGGCTCAATACCGATGAACCCTATTAGATAATTAATCATTCCTTCTTCTGTCCCTCTGAATAACCATCCCCATATGCCAGCGATAATTACAAAAGATGTGACAACAGGTAAAAAGAAAATCCCTTTAAAAAATCCAGCCATCTTAACACCCGAATTAATAATTAATGCTAGTATCAAACCCACTGCCATTGTTGGGACAATATAATAAACTGAAAACATCACAGTATTCCATAAGGCCTTCCACGCAATACTATCGCTTAAAAAGTATTTCCAATGCTTCAGCCCTACAAATTCCGGATCACCAATTACCTTCCAATCCATGAATGTTAAATAAAAACTTAAAAGGAATGGGTACACTTGGAAAATAGCAAAATGTATTAAGATCGGAATAAGAAAAATATAGACGATTGCATTACGATCCCATTGCCTTTTTAATCTAGCCCTTAGCGGCATCCCATTTTTCTTGGACACTAAAGGTTTACCTATTGTATTTACCAGTGTAAACACCCTTTCATATGTAGATTAATCATATAGAGAGCTTGATCTGTCAAAGACCAAACTCCCTATTAGATTTACTTTACTTTTCCTTTAATTGCTTCAGCAGCTGCATCAGCAGCCTCTTTTGGAGTTTTCTTGCCTTCCATCATTGTTTGAAGCTCTGCTTGAATCAAAGGCATAATGTTGCGTCCCTCTGGATGTATAACTCCTGGTAAAGCAAACTCAGTATATGTCGCTAGCTGAGCTAAATATTTTTGCTCTTCAAAGATATCCTTAGCAGATTCACGTGTAGGAATATACTGAGTAACCTGGTTAAATTTACGTTGGTTTTCAGCATTCGTCATGACTTTTACAAATTCAGCTGCTGCATCTGGATTTTCAGAGTTAATAGGCACTACGAACATCCCTGTAGTTCCATAAGTAACTTGTTTTTTGTTCTTTAAAGGTGGTGCAATCACAAATTCAAATGTTTCTTTACTTAACATACGACTAATAGATGCTCCCGATCCTTGAACAGACAGCAGTTTACCACCGTCCCATAATGCATCGTGCTCTAAAGCTGTAATAGAATCCTTTGGAATCCACTCGTTTTTATACATTTTGTTGATAAATTCGAACGCTTCTACACCCGCATCACTGTTAATCTTTACTTCATTGTCTGCTGTAAGTACTTCTCCACCAGCCTGCCAAAGATATGGATATAATGTACCGTTCATAGAACCTCCACCTTGGAAGCTAGACGCGTAATACCCTTTTGCTTTTGCTTTTTCTGCCCATTTCTCAAACTCTTCCCATGTTGCAGGCAGTTTGGATGGATCCTCACCGATTTCCTTGATGATGTCTACATTGTAAAGGAAGGTATAAGCTTCTTGTAGAATAGGTAAACCGTATACTTTATCCTTCCATGTAGTGGAAACTAGAGCACTTTCAACAAAGTCCTCCATATCGTTGTCCTTTAAATATGGGCTAAGATCCGTTAGCATCCCTGCTTCTGCATATTGTGGCATTTGGTCAGGAATAGCATAAAATACATCCGGACCATTGTTAGCAGCTAAAGCTGTAAGAACCTTTTGGTCACGATTTGCCCAAGGAATTTGCTCAAAGTTGACCTTTACTCCTGTAGCCTCTTCATATGATGCAATAATTTCATCCCACATTTTACCTTCAACTTCCTGGTCCCCTGTATACGGATGTGCCCAAACAGTTATTTCTCCTGAAAAACCATCCTTTCCAGCTTCTCCAGACGTTTCTATTTTTTCCCCTGCCTCATCATCACTACAAGCTACCATTAAGGCACTAAATATTAACAATATTAAAAATAACCACAGCTTCTTCATATATTTACCCCTTCCCCTTTTTAAAATATGTTGTTTGGATTAATAACTGTTGCTTAATTACTAAATCCCTCCTCCTAATAAACTGCTCTGACTCGTTCTTTCTCTGTAACGTCTCCAAAATTCACAGATATAAATTGTAAAAACTTCGAGTACATTTTAAGAAAGCGCTATCAAGTTCAAATTATAAAACTATTTACTTTCTTAATAGCCTAAAATATACTGAAATTACAAAATAATAAGTTAACTTTTATTTATCTTATATGATTAACAATAAAGAGACAATGTCTATAAATAGTCTTTAATTAATAGACTTCTGTTTGAGAGGAGAAAATGAAGCTGAACTGGGATAATTTTAATAAAGTTGCATATTGGATGTTGTCGCTAATTTACTTAAATTTATTGTGGATTATTTTCACTGTTTTAGGCCTAGGGATTTTAGGTCTATTCCCTTCCACTGTCGCATTATTTGGGGTAGTAAGATTGATGGTCATGAAAGAGGGCCAAGAACCATTTAAATTCTTTCACTCTTTTTGGAGAATCTTTAAAAAAGACTTTTGGAGAGCAAACAGTTTTGGATTATTATTTACTTTTGTTTGTTATTTTTTAATTTTTGACTTTCAATTTGTTCAATTAAGTAATGGCCAATTTAATTTTTTATTACCTGCTCTATTTTTCATCCTAATCTCTAGTATTCTTACACTACTATTTTTCTTTCCTGTTTATGTTCATTTTGAACTAAAATACTTTCAATACATAAAACAGTCGTTTCTTATCGCTATTACATCTCCCTTAGAGCTTTTTGGCATCTTAGCAAGTACATTAGCTATGTACTTTTTTCTTACATTTTTACCTGGAGCCATACCACTTTTCTCAGGAAGCCTTCTAGCCTATGCAATAACTGTGTTAAGTTTTAGAGCCTTTAGAAGAATTGAGCAAAAACAAAAAGTTCAACAAGAAAAACCATTAAATAGTAAAGACATGTTGGTTGCGGAACTGAAATCTTAAAAAAAAGAGCTGGA
>NZ_JBAEAP010000365.1:0-1599 GCF_056205495.1 Psychrobacillus sp.
GTGATAAGTATTTAGAAATGGTTGATCGCTCTTATAAGGAACGCTGGGTAGACTTTGCACAAAATGAAGGAAAATCCACGGGCGCTTTCTGTTCTAGTCCATATGGTAGTCACCCATACATTTTAATATCCTGGTCGAGTCGAATGAATGAAGTATTTGTTCTCGCTCACGAGCTTGGTCATGCGGGTCATTTCTATTTTGCACACCAAGAACAAAATCTATTTAATTCTCGTCCATCTTTATATTTTATCGAGGCGCCTTCTACAATGAATGAAATGTTAGTTGCCAATCATCTTTTGAAAAGTTCGGATGACCCTAAATTTAAACGTTGGGTAATATCTTCCATTGTTGCTAGAACCTATTATCATAACTTTGTTACTCATTTACTAGAAGCAGCTTATCAACGTAAAGTTTATGAGCGTGTAGATCAAGGGCAAAATGTAAATGCTGAAATTTTAAATACTTATAAACGTGAAGTGCTTGAAGATTTTTGGGGTGATGCGGTGGAGATTACCGATGGAGCGGAGCTAACATGGATGAGACAGCCCCACTACTTTATGGGATTATATCCATACACATATAGCGCTGGATTAACGATTTCCACGCAGGTTGCTAAACGTATACTAAACGAAGGACAGCCGGCAGTAGACGAATGGTTAGAAGTATTAAAGGCTGGTGGAACTAAATCGCCAGTAGAATTAGCTAAAATGGCTGGTGTGGACATTACAACTGATGAACCACTCCGAGATACAATTGCATATATTGGTTCACTTATTAATGAACTTGAAAGCTTAACAGAGGAAATCGAAAGTAAGTAAGCTAAGAACAAGTAAGCTGGACAATATTGCTACAATTTAAAAAGCCCTAGAAATTTTACCACTCGTAAAATTTCTAGGGCTTTGTTTATATATATACCACAAAGCAGTTGTCCTTGGCTTAGGTTGACACGTTTACTAATTTTAGTTTTTTCGGGATGATATATTATATAAACTAAAGTCGATGTTAAAGGGAACCTCAATCTTAAATACACATAAAAATGAGCTAGGATACTTGCTCCTGGTTCATTTTACTTTTGACTAACGCACTCATTAGTTGATAAAGAAATATTTTATATTTCTACTTTACTTGAAATCATTTACCCAAAACCAATGACGACCAGTATTTTTTTTGTTGTTTGCGATGATTGCGGTTTGCGTTCAACACAGCAGAAATCGCCGGAAAACGCTTTAGCTGCATGGAATAAGGGGAATTTCAAAGAGTGCCAAAAGTAACAGCATTTTTCCACGGCATCTTGCAAAACGATAAGATTATTCTCAAAGCTACAGACAACAGAGCTTTATGACAATGACAGTATGAGTAACTGGCATAAAAGGGCGGTCTATTCCGAAGCGTCCGGCAGAACGGAAAATCTTGAAAAGGCACATATTGTATCTAGGGGCGCTGACAAAGCGGATATAGAAGAAACCTGGAATGTGCTTTGTTTAACGCATGATGAACATATGTTCATGCACAAAGCCGGCTGGAAGGCCTTCCTGGACAAATATCCGCATCTTGAGGGCAGAATAAAAAAGGCTTATGACATGGCACATAAGCTTAATT
>NZ_JBAEAP010000366.1:0-1649 GCF_056205495.1 Psychrobacillus sp.
GCAACACTTCATGTAATTAGCGCAACACATGAAGCAATAATCGCAATACTTTCTGAATTAGTGCAACACTTGAAGCAATAATCGCAACACTTTCCCAAATTCCCGCAACACTTCACCCCATATGCGCAATACTTTCACAAATAAAAAAGGTGAGTCATTAAACTCACCTTTGCATTATTTATTCGATTCTTTTGTAATATGCTTTGTCACCTTATTTTTAGAGACTTCGGCAAAGTCTATCCCGAGTTCTGTATCGGGGTTAACTGTAGGGTTTTTGTATAGCTCCTGGCTGTTATGTGTTCTTTTATTCATGGTTTTTTTGTTGTTTTTACTACTCATGAAACATCACCTCCTACGGATAATTTACACCTAATAGGAGGTTTTATGCTTTATAACTAAAAGGACATGATTAAACCTTTGCTATGTCTACTACAGAACCTGTTTTAGAGTCAGCTGCAAATTCAAATTGCTCTAGCTCTCCATTTTTAATTCTAGATATTCCGCCTCTATACACTTCAAAACGGATTGCTTCTTTTTGGAATGGCTCTGGACTCATGTAAATCCAGGACCCATCAATTGGACCTTCTTCTTTAAAGGAGTTCTTTATATTATTAAGCACTAAATCTGCTGGTTTGTTTGGATTTATTTTAGTGGCAGCCTGACTTGCAACAATACCTAATACAACTCCTGTACCTAATCCCATCATATAGTCTCTTAATTTCATTCTAATTCCTCCCTTGTGTTTATTTTAGTTTATCATATAAATGGAATTCGTAAAATTTTTCGTATGTCGAAATTTATTAGTAGTAAACCCTTCAATCTTTTATTACAATAGAGAGGGAATGTATTTAAAAAGTGAATATTAACTTTACGAGGCTTTAGGAGGCTTTAATAATGAATGAAGAAACACGCGCGTTATTTAAAACGTTAACTGAGTTACCAGGAGCGCCAGGAAATGAGCATGCGGTTCGTGCCTTTATGCGAAGTGAACTAACTAAATATTCAGATGAAATTATACAGGATAATTTAGGCGGGATATTCGGGGTAAAAAAAGGTGACGAAAATGGACCGAAGATTTTAGTTGCTGGACACATGGACGAGGTAGGATTTATGGTTTCCGGTATTACTGATAACGGTATGATTCGTTTTCAGCCATTGGGTGGCTGGTGGAACCAAGTTTTACTTGCTCAACGTGTAGAAATCATTGCGTATAACCAAGCAATACCAGGAGTAATAGGCTCCATTCCACCTCATTTGTTGAGTGATGAGGTTCGTAATAGACCAATGGACATTAAAAATATGCTAATTGATGTGGGTGCAGATGACAAAGAGGATGTTAAGCGTATGGGCATCAAGCCTGGCGATCAAATTGTCCCTGTTTGCCCATTCACTCCAATGGCAAATGATAAGAAAATAATGGCGAAGGCTTGGGACAACCGTTATGGATGTGGTCTGGCAATCGAATTATTAAAAGAAGTTCAAAATGAACAATTACCGAACATGCTATACTCCGGTGCAAACGTAATGGAAGAGGTTGGACTTCGCGGTGCACAAGCATCGACAAATATGATTAAGCCGGATCTATTCTTTGCTTTAGACGCTAGTCCAGCTAATGATGCTTCTGGCAATAAAAATGAGTTTGGTCAATT
>NZ_JBAEAP010000367.1:0-4277 GCF_056205495.1 Psychrobacillus sp.
ACTTTCTCATGCATAATCTATTCTGTGATAAAAAGGACAAAATATTACTTCTCTCCTCTTTCTTTATCTACCCTATACACAAATGCAAAAACCTCTGCAACCGCCTGATAAAGTTCTTCGGGTATGGATTGGTTAATATCTAGCTTTCCTAGCAGTTCTACTAGACTAGCATCCTCCTGTATAGGTACAGAATGCTCCAATGCCTTTTCTAATATATTTTCTGCTATTTTTCCTTTCCCCTTAGCTACTACAGTAGGAGCATCCGATTGACCAGGCTTATATGTTAAGGCGATGGCTTCTTTCCTTTTAAACTTACCTTCTGTCATATCCTAATATCCACTCCTTGCTCTTTGGAAGAAGATGAGTTATTTGGCCATAAGCTCGACATTTTTTGTTGTGCAAAGGTTTTTATAAAAATTCCAGACAATTGATAACCAGCAGTTGCCAATCCCTCCTTTAATGTAGGCTTAAGTTTGTTAGCTATCGTTTCAATCGTCTGATCATCATTAAAGAGGTTAATCGTCACTATTTTATTTTGGACTTGCATATCTACTACAGTTTCTTTAAGTGAATCTAATTGAAGGTAAAACATTATTCGAGCAAAATCCGAATCTATTTTCCCATCTTCCTTCATTCTCCCATTCCATTCAAGAGTTGCATCCATTCGCTTACCTAAAAATTCTAAAGGAACTTGCATTAATAATTGATGTTGGGGACCATTTTCTCCCGACAAGAGCTGCAAACCATTCATTCGACTAATAATCGATTCGGCTCCATCTCTGACAATAGCCGAAATATTAGGCATTTGTAGCAATTCTACAAGTTGCGGCTTTAGCTGGCTTGCTAGTTGACGCACTTCATCTTTCCCGCTTGCTAACTTTCCCTCATAGCTATATCCAAGCATTTTTAGCGTTTCTTTCATTGCCATTTCAAAGGCTTTTCCATCTAGTTGACTTAGTACTGCTTGCTCTGCTTGATTTCTAAATTGGATAAGAGAAGAGTCCTTATTAATATTGGTTATTTGCTCTAAAGTTTGATTAATGGAATTGATAGTCATTCCTTTTCCCAATATAGAAACTAAATGATCTTTTGGTGTAAGTCCGTTTGAATCTATTTTAAAAACTGCTTGCTGGCTTTGCTCAGAGAAGACCTTAACTAATGAATGAGCTACTAGATTAGGTTTTGCTTCTCCTTCTTTAATATTCATTAAAACTTGTTCCTTTTGAGATGATGAAAGTAAGGGCTGATTTTGAATCCAGCTTCGCAACTGCTCAACTACTCCCAGTTTATTTTCTATATTTGGCTGCATTAGTTTGCTAATGATTTCCCCTGCCGTTTGTTTTAATGCTGGGTTATTTGAAATTGGCACCGGATTATTCAATGTCGCCTCAGAAGGTAAGATAGAAGCGGTTATAAGCTGTTGTAATATAGGTAAACGAATAGCAGATGGAAGCTGTGTATTTAGAAGAGTTTGTAATTGTTTACCTAATAGAGCACCTGCTACAGGAAGATGAAAAGGTTCTCCTATCTTCTGTAGGTTTTGTACAATAGATTCTTTTTGTGTTGGAGAAAGTTGTTGTTCCTGCTGTAATGCAGTTTTCAAATTAGTTATTAGTGAAGGAAAACCAGTAGTAGTTTTACCACTCAATAAAGTATCAAACATTTTAGAAGTCATTGGAATTTTTAACTCTATCATTTTTTGAATTGCTTCTAGTCCTCCTTTTAAAGTGGCATTAGGAGGTAAATTCTTAATCAGCTGTTCAGCCTGTATAAGTATTTCCTTAGAGATAGGTAATTGTTCTTTTATAAAAAATTGAATGATTGCCTGCATCTCACTTGATTTACTTAAATTCATTGCCTGGAGCAATTGCTGAGACTGATGGGCAAGTGAATTTCCTCCACTTAAGGGACCAGTCACAACTTTGAGCTGAATTTCAGGTGCTGCCTTTGTTACTTGAAAGAAATGAGCATCCCCAGTTTTTAAAGGGGTTTCAAGTTTTGCGATTATCTTTTGGTTCCCTATTTGAACTTCTGCTGTTTGATTTGGGAATAGGTTTTTAATTGTTCCATGTATGACTTGTCCTTCTTTCATATGGACTGATACCTTCGATGAAATAACATTTGGTGCGTTCAATTGGATGGACGAAAAAGAAGGTCCACTCATACTTTCACCTCGCTTTTTAATATAGATTTAATCGGTTCAAAAGTTTTTCGATGATGCTCACTTGGACCATGCTGCATAATCATTGCTATATGCTCCTTTGTACCATAGCCTGCGTGTTTATTGAAAAGATAGACAGGATACTCCTCGTGAAGTTTATCCATATATTCATCTCTTGCTGTTTTTGCCAAAATAGAAGCAGCTGCAATTGCTAAACTTTTAGCATCTCCTTTAATAAGGGAGTGATTTTCTATATCTATTGGTAGTTTCATAGCATCTACCAATACAACACCCGGTTGGATTTTTAAGCTAAGCACAGCTTCTGACATCGATTGTTTTGTTGCTTCATATATATTTAGCGTATCAATTTTTTCAACTGATTGAAAATGTATGAAGTAACTAATAGCATTCTCTTTTATTTTCAATGCTAATTCATTTCTTTTTGCTCTGGATATTTGTTTAGAGTCATTTAATCCTATTAAGTTACTTGTATCTTCTCTTAAAATAACCGCGGCAGTCACAACTGGACCTGCTAGCGGTCCCCTTCCGGCCTCATCCACTCCCGCTATTAGTCCACTTCGATTAACATCAAAACTTTTATCAAACATTACCTTCTCAATATGAGCTTCTTTTTCTAGTCTTTGGACTTGTTGTTTTCTCTTCCAGCTTTCCAATAATTTCTTTGCTCCAGCCCGTTGATCTTCTTCAAGTTCTTTAAACCAGTCTTCTGTGCCATCTGCAACTATTAATTTTTCTTTTATTTCTTGTAAACGTAACATTAAAATCACTTCAGCTTTCTTTTGCTTTATGTATGTATCGGTTAAAAATATTATAAATCGAGAAAACCCTCTTTACCAGAAGGTAAAAAGGGAATTTTTTCACTCATATTCATCTACAAAATCGAAAGTCAGCTTACCTAATTGCTGATTTCTTATATCACGAACAATTAGCTCAGCCACTTGATCATAGTCAATTTCACCGCCGGATGCAAAGCATCTTCTGAGTTTACCAATATGATCAAAAGTGTCTACTAAATCCTCACTGATTTTTGTAATATTATATCGCTCTTCCATTCTCTTTGGATAATGTTCTTCTAAAAAACGTAGCCCATATACTGCTAAGTCTTCCATGTTGATAACAGCATCCTTAATGGCGCCAGTTAAAGCAAGTTTATAGCCTATTATTTGGTCTTCAAATCTAGGCCATAAAATACCCGGCGTATCTAATAGCTCTATTTCCTTTTCTACTTTAATCCATTGCTGTCTTTTGGTTACACCTGGAGTGTTTCCGGTTTTAGCAATATTCTTTTTGGCAAAGCGATTAATTAAAGTAGATTTTCCAACATTCGGAATGCCTACAATCATAGCTCTAATTGGTCTAGGTTTAATCCCGCGTTCTTTCATACGGTCCCATTTAGGCTTTAAAAGCTCTTTAGAGGCCTTAAAAACCGCTTGGAGCCCTTTCCCTTCCAAAGAGTTTATCGCAACAGTAGGGTGCCCTTTTGACTCGAAATAAGCTATCCATTTTTTGGTTTGCATATCATCAGCCATATCCACTTTGTTTAGAATAAGTAGCCTTGTTTTTTGATGGACTACCTCGTCTAACATAGGATTTCTTGAAGACAATGGTAAACGTGCATCTATCAGTTCAAAAATAATGTCTACAAGCTTTAGATTCTCGGTAACTTCTCTTCTTGCTTTGGCCATATGACCCGGAAACCATTGTATTGTCATATTGCACCTCCTTCTTAAAGCACTAGCTATTTTCTAATAGCCGGGAAGAAGAATCACCTTCTTACGCACTACTTTGGTTATTTTACAAAACCAGCCTCACCAATTGGCCAAAATACTAAATTTGTTTTCCCTATAATTTCATCGATTTCAATTAAACCGATCATTCGGCTGTCTTTACTGTATAAGCGGTTGTCTCCCATAACGAAAACATATCCTTCTGGGATTTTTTTGTCTCCAGTGATACTTTCAAGCGTAAAGTCCCCAGTTAATGTACCTTCTGTTAACTCGCTCTTTTTTTGTTCTAAATAAGGCTCAGCAACTTCTTTTCCGTTAATGTAGAGCTGGTCGTTTTTATACTCTACATGATCGCCAGGAAGCCCTAT
>NZ_JBAEAP010000368.1:0-4629 GCF_056205495.1 Psychrobacillus sp.
CAGCTGTAGCTAGAGCAGCTATAGAGGCCGGGGCGCACGTCATTAATGATATTTGGGGAGCTAAGAAAGATCCGGAGATTGCCAATGTGGCAGCCGAATTCAATGTCCCAATTATACTCATGCACAATCGAGATGGTGAGGACTATGTAGATTTTTGGATAGAGGCGAAGAAGGATTTAGAAGAAAGCATCCATATTGCCAGGACAGCAGGTGTACCTCATGAAAATATTTGGTTAGACCCAGGTATAGGATTTGCAAAATCTCATGATCAAAATATTTTAATGATGCAGCATTTAGCTGACCTCGTGGATATGGGCTACCCAGTATTGTTGGCTACTTCCCGTAAGCGTATGATTGGCAATGTATTAAATTTGCCAGTGGACGAACGTGTGGAGGGTACTGGAGCAACAGTATGCTATGGTGTCCAGCTTGGCTGTCACATAGTGAGAGTTCATGATGTCAAGGAGATGGCAAGAATGACGAAAATGATGGATGCTTTATTAGGCAAAGCACCTGAGATGAAAGCGGAGGCTTAACAGATGGACTATATTCATTTAAATGATTTAGAATTTTACGGATTTCATGGGGCACTTCCAGAGGAAACAAAGCTCGGGCAAATTTTTAAAGTAACGGTGACTCTTGCCTGTGACTTAAAAAAGGCCGGGGAAACAGATAATTTAGACGAGACGGTTAACTATGCTGAGGTATTTGAGCTTTGTAAGGAAATCGTGGAGGGAAAACCTTATTTGTTAATAGAAGCTGTTGCGGAAAGAATTGCTTCTCGAATACTGGAGCAGTATAAGGAAAAAGTAAGTGGATGTCGAATACATCTAGTAAAACCAAACCCTCCTATAGTAGGCCACTACACTTCAGTAGCTGTTGATATAACGAGGGGTACATTATGAACGTAGCATACATTTCCTTAGGATCGAATATAGGAAATCGATTAGAGTTTTTACAAGAAGCAGTTGGTTTATTGAAGGAGACACAACAGATAGATGTTCTGAAGGTGTCATCGGTCTATGAGACAGCTCCAGTCGGTTACGTGGACCAAGCAGCATTTTTAAATATAGTTGTAGAACTGAAGACTTTATTTACTCCACATGAATTATTATCAAAATGCAATGAAATAGAGGACTTACTAGGGAGAAAGAGAATAGTCCGCTGGGGTCCAAGAACAGTAGACCTTGACATTTTGTTGTATAATGAAGAAAATATGAAAACAGAAGACCTCATTATTCCTCATCCTAGGATGGCAGAAAGAGGCTTCGTGCTTGTTCCGCTTATGGAGTTAAATCCTAATATAATCGATCCGCGGACAAAACAAGCTTTTTCGAATTTAGTGCATGACCAGAAAGAGGGCGTCCATTTATGGAGAAAGTTCGATGGGGTCGACGCATTCGTGCATTTCGAAGGTTAAAGATGATCAAGCAAGTCGAGCTTGCAAAAGAAATGGATATGTCTGTGTCTATACTTGGGAAAATTGAACAAGGGAAGCGAGCTCCAACCGAAGCACAGTTGGAAAAGATTGCTGCCATACTTGATATATAGCTAGAAGAACTAAAAGGAGAAATAGAGGCAGGTGAAGATAAATGACAAATGCACCGACTAAGCCATTTCAAATTGGTAACCATGTAATGGATAACCGGGTGGTTTTGGCACCTATGGCTGGTATTTGTAACTCAGCATTCCGTCTAACGGTTAAAGAGTTTGGAGCGGGACTTGTCTATGCAGAAATGATTAGCGATAAGGGAATTGTTCAAAAAAATGAAAGAACATTAAGCATGCTTTACATTGATGAACGTGAAAATCCATTGTCTTTGCAAATCTTTGGCGGAGAAAAAGAAACACTAGTAGCTGCAGCGCAATATGTTGATCAGCACACTTCAGCTGATATTATTGATATTAACATGGGTTGCCCAGTGAATAAGATTATAAAATGTGAGGCTGGGGCAAGATGGCTCTTAGACCCTAACAAGATATATGAGATGGTATCTGCAGTTGTAGATAATGTAAAAAAACCTGTAAGTGTAAAAATGCGTACAGGCTGGGATGAAGAACACTTATATATGGTAGAAAATGCACAAGCAGTCGAGCGCGCTGGTGGAGCAGCCGTTGCCGTTCACGGGCGTACTCGTGTACAAATGTATGAGGGAGAAGCAAACTGGGATCTAATACGACAAGTGAAAGAAGCAGTTAATATTCCCGTCATCGGTAATGGGGACGTGAACACTCCACAAGATGCAAAACGTATGTTAGATGAAACAGGCGTCGATGGTGTAATGATCGGACGAGCAGCATTAGGTGATCCGTGGATGATTTATCGTACAGTAGAATACCTTGAAACGGGACAGTTAAAGCCTGAACCTACTGCGCAAGAGAAGATTGACGTATGTTTACTGCATTTTGATCGTCTAACTGCTCTTAAGGGAGAGCGTATTGCGGTCCGGGAAATGCGTAAGCATGCAGCTTGGTATCTTAAAGGAATCCGTGGAAACGGGACGGCTAGAAATATGATTAACCAAACAGAAACTGCACAAGAGCTTAAGGATTACTTGCGCTTCTTTGCAGAAGAGTCTTTAAAGGAATATAATGAGGCTAGCACAATTCTTGCTTAATTTAGTGGGCTGTCACATCAAGTGACGGCTCTTTCCGTTTTTTATTTAGTCGTCAGGTCAGTGACAGAAATAAAAGATGAAGTAAACACTGAAATTGTGTACAATAAATGCAACGTAAAGGATACTTGCGAATAATAGATTGTAAAAGGAGTGAAGGAAATGTCTAACATGGAAGAATTAAATGATCAACTTTTGGTGAGACGCCAGAAGATGACTACGATACAAGAAAAAGGATTAGATCCATTTGGCGGAAAGTTTGAAAGAACTCATTTAAGTGACCAAGTTGTTTCTGAATTTGAAGAGTTCACAAAAGAGCAGTTAGAAGAAACACCTCACGAAGTAGTAATAGCTGGGCGAATCATGACGAAGCGTGGAAAAGGAAAAGCTGGGTTTGCGCATATACAAGACCTAGGCGGCCAAATTCAGATTTATGTACGAAAAGATGCAATTGGTGAAGATGCTTACGAGCTATTTACTACAGCAGACTTAGGTGACATCGTAGGAGTTCGAGGTAAAGTATTTAGAACTCAGGTAGGTGAATTGTCAGTAAAAGCAACAGAGTTTACCTTCTTAACTAAATCCTTACGTCCAATGCCAGAGAAGTTCCACGGTTTAAAAGATGTTGAACAACGCTACCGTCAACGCTACTTAGATTTAATGACTAGTGCTGAAAGCAAAAACACTTTTATCACTAGAAGCCGTATTATTCAATCTATGCGTCGTTACCTAGATAGCCAAGGCTATTTAGAAGTAGAGACACCATTGTTACATACTGTGGCAGGGGGAGCAGCAGCTCGTCCGTTTATTACTCATCACAATGCATTAGATATGGAGCTTTATTTACGAATTGCAATTGAATTACACTTAAAGCGTCTAATTGTGGGCGGTTTAGAAAAGGTTTATGAAATAGGCCGTGTATTCCGTAATGAGGGTGTATCTACTCGCCATAATCCTGAATTTACAATGATTGAGTTATATGAGGCATACGCTGACTATAAAGACATCATGAATCTAACAGAAAATCTAGTAGCGCATGTTGCTCAAGAAGTTCTTGGCTCTACTACAGTTATGTATGGAGATGATGAGATCAATCTTGCTCCTGGTTGGAGACGCTGGCATATGGCGGATGCAGTCAAAGAGACTTCAGGAGTTGATTTCTGGAAAGAGATGACGAAAGAAGAAGCTCATGCCTTGGCTAAAGAACATGGAGTAGAAGTAAAACCTTCTATGGAAGTGGGACATGTACTAAATGAATTCTTTGAACAAAAAGTAGAAGAAACTCTAGTACAACCAACATTTATCTATGGACATCCAGTAGAAGTTTCTCCACTTGCGAAGAAAAATCCAGAGGATGGACGTTTTACAGATCGCTTTGAGCTGTTTATTGTTCGTCGTGAGCATGCTAATGCTTTCACAGAGTTAAATGATCCTATCGATCAACGTAATCGCTTTGAAGCGCAATTAGAAGAGAAAGCTGCAGGAAACGATGAAGCACATGAAATGGATGAAGATTTCTTAGAGGCATTAGAATATGGAATGCCACCAACAGGTGGACTAGGAATTGGAATAGATCGTTTGGTAATGTTATTAACAAACTCCCCATCTATTCGCGATGTTTTATTATTCCCTACTATGCGTCATAGAGATTAAAGAGATTAAGAATGGGACACTACTAGTAGTAGTGTCTCTTTCTATTTATACGACTATATATTGGGTGAGAATTATTTTAATTATTTTACTTTTAAAAAGCCCTTGTAAAAGGTGCTGACAGGGTGGTATAGTAATCAAGTTCCCAATTTTACTTCTAAATCTCACAAAAATAACTTGAAAAAAGTTGTTGACATTGAAAAGTAGATTTGGTAAGATAATAAAGTCGCCAAAACGAACGGCGCAATGAACATTGAAAACTGAACATGCAAAACGTTAAGACATACAGCATCAACAAGCTTCGGCTTGATTGACGCAAAACAATTTTTGACATCATTTAATGATGATGCCAGCAAAACAAAAT
>NZ_JBAEAP010000369.1:0-6593 GCF_056205495.1 Psychrobacillus sp.
GGGGTGAAGCCAGAATGAAACGAATCATTACTGTCACGGTCATCAATCAAAGTGGAGTGCTTAATCGCGTGACTGGCCTCCTCATGAAGCGTCAATTCAATATTGAGAGCATCACAGTAGGTCACACCGAGCAGCCCCAAATTTCTAAAATGACCTTTGTCGTTAACGTAGAGGATGAACAGAAGCTTGAACAGCTGTTAAAGCAGCTTCAAAAACAAGTAGACGTGCTGAAGGTAAATGATATTACAGAAAAATCAATAGTAGTCAGGGAGCTCGCATTAGTAAAGGTCGTATCTCCACCGTCTGTAAGAGCTGAAATCAATAGTTTAGTAGAGCCTTTCCGAGCATCTACCATTGATACAGGGAAAAATGTTGTTACATTCCAGGTTACAGGTAATCCAGAGAAAATAGATGCGTTCATCGAGCTCGTCAAGCCTTATGGCATTAAAGAGTTAACAAGAACCGGTGTTACAGCCTTTGTAAGAGAAACTCAAAAGGCCGCAAATGCACCTTATCTTTCTATATTGCAATAACAAAACAAACAATCTGAGGAGGAAATGAAAATGGCGAAAATGTATTATAACGGAGATATCAATGAAGGAACTTTAAAGGAAAAAACAATTGCAATCATCGGGTACGGATCACAAGGTCATGCACATGCCCAAAACTTAAAGGACTCAGGATTTAACGTAATCGTAGGAATTCGTGCAGGTAAATCTTTTGACCAGGCACAAGAAGATGGGCAAGAGGTTTACTCCGTACAGGAGGCTGCTGAAAAAGCAGATGTAATTATGATTTTATTGCCAGATGAACGACAAAAAGCAGTGTATGAGGCAGAAATCGAAGCTGCTTTAACAGCGGGCAAGGCGTTAGTATTCGCTCACGGCTTTAATATTCACTTCGACCAAATCGTTCCTCCATCAGACGTGGATGTATTTTTAGTAGCTCCAAAGGGACCGGGGCATTTAGTACGCCGTACATTTGAGTCTGGAGCAGGTGTACCTGGCTTATTTGCGGTATATCAGGATGCAACTGGGCAAGCAAAAGATTTAGCCTTGGCTTATGCAAAAGGTATCGGAGCTGCTCGTGCTGGAGTATTAGAAACAACTTTCAAGGAAGAAACAGAAACGGATCTTTTCGGAGAGCAAGCAGTGCTTTGCGGTAGTACAACAGCAATCGTAAAAGCAGGCTTCGAAACATTAGTAGAAGCAGGCTATCAGCCAGAGCTTGCATACTTTGAAACGTTACATGAGTTAAAGCTGATCGTTGACCTGATGTACGAGGGAGGAATGGCGACGATGCGCTCTTCCATTTCTGACACAGCGGAGTGGGGAGATTTCGTTTCTGGTCCACGCATCATTGATTCGTCCGTGAAGGACCGTATGAAGGATGTATTAACAGACATCCAAAACGGTAAGTTCGCGAAGGAATGGATTGAAGAAAATGAAACAGGCAGACCAAAATACAATGCCATCAAACAAGCAGAGGCAGAGCACCCAATCGAAACGGTAGGTGCACAGCTACGAGAAATGATGCCATTTATCAATGAAGGAAAAAAAGCGAAGAAGGAAGTGGTGACGAGTGGCCAAAATTGATATTTTCGACACGACACTAAGAGATGGGGAGCAATCTGCGGGGATTAACTTAAACACCCAGGAAAAGCTAGAGATCGCTCGCCAGCTAGAAAAGTTTGGAGTATCGATTATTGAGGCAGGCTTTCCTGCTTCGTCACCTGGTGATTTCAACGCAGTTCAGCAAATAGCGAACACCGTTAAAAATTCAGTCGTAACAGGTCTCGCTCGTTCGATCAAAAGCGATATTGAAACGTCCTGGGAGGCATTAAGAGGAGGGGTTCAGCCTCATCTCCATACATTTATCGCTACATCGCCAATCCATATGCAATACAAGCTCAACAAAACACCGGAGCAGGTTATAGAAATTGCAGTAGAGTCGGTAAAGCTAGCACGTAAATACTTTCCATTAGTGCAATGGTCAGCTGAGGATGCAACACGATCTGACAAGGATTTTCTAGTTCGTATTATCAATGAAGTCATTAAAGCCGGAGCTACAACGATTAATATCCCAGATACAGTGGGCTATGCAACACCAATTGAATATGGTGCTTTGTTTAGATATTTGTCCGAGAATGTTACTGGTATTGAGAAGGTTAAGCTTTCTGCACATTGTCATGATGATCTAGGTCTTGCTGTTTCGAACACACTTGCAGCTATTGAAAATGGAGCGACACAGGTAGAGGGCACGATTAATGGAATCGGTGAACGTGCAGGAAACGCAGCACTAGAAGAAGTTGCGGTCGCGTTGCATATTCGAAGCGATTATTACCAAGCGGAATCAGGCATCGTTCTAAAGGAAACTAAGCGTACGAGTCAGCTAGTAAGTAAGCTTACTGGAGTCGTCATTCAGCCAAACAAAGCAGTCGTCGGAAAAAATGCCTTTGCTCATGAATCCGGCATTCATCAGGACGGGATGCTCAAAAACCCTGAAACGTATGAAATCATTACTCCAGAGCTAATTGGAGATGTAGCAACCGAGCTAGTGCTTGGTAAGCATTCCGGTCGTCACGCATTCTTTAGTCGTGCAGTGCAAATGGGCTTCCAGTTAAGCGATGAAAAGCTAAATGCAGCCTTTACAGCATTTAAGAAGCTTGCGGATCGTAAAAAGGAAATATCCGATGAGGATCTATTTGTTTTATTGACAGATCAGCAAGTAAGTAGTGGAGAAGTTGAGGTTTATGAATTAGAGGAACTAGTCATTAACTACGAAAACAATGTACCGACTGCATCCATCACAGTGAAGATGCCAACTGGTGAGAGCACTACCGCAAAAGGCAACGGTTCTGGTGCGGTAGAGGCAATCTTTAACACATTAGAAAAGCTAGTAAATGGAGAGGTAAGAATTTTGGATTATCGGGTTTCCTCCGTTTCCAAAGGGCGAGATGCTCTAGGCGAGGCAGTGATCAATTTATCGTACAACGGAGCAACCTCTTCTGGAAGAAATGCATCGCAGGATGTACTTAAGGCATCTGCGAGAGCGTACATCAATGCAGTCAATCGACAACTAATGAATGCACATTTTAAAGAGCGTGTAGCAGTCATTCAATAAATAAAACAATGGGAGTGAATGGGATGGAAAAAACAATAACGGTATTACCTGGTGATGGAATCGGTCCTGAAGTAACGGAGGCAGCGGTAAAGGTGCTTCAAACAATTGCAAAGCGATATAATCATACATTTAATCTGCAATTTGCGTTAATCGGCGGAGCAGCAATTGATGCTTGTCAAAATCCACTGCCAGAAGAAACGATCAGCTTGTGCAGTGATAGTGATGCCATCCTATTAGGTGCGGTAGGTGGACCTAAATGGGATCAAAACCCATCTCATTTACGCCCTGAAAAAGGTTTATTGGCAATTCGCAAGCACTTCGGACTTTATGCGAATATTCGTCCAGTGAAGGCTATTCCAGCTCTACTAGAATCTTCTCCACTTAAAAAGGAAATCGCAGAAAATGTTGACATGGTAATTGTTCGAGAGCTTACTGGCGGCTTATATTTTGCAGAGCCTCGGAAGAAAACGAAAGATTACGCATTGGACACTTTAGTCTATACTCGCTCTGAAATCGAGCGAATTGTAGACACGGCATTCCAGCTTGCCCGGAGCCGAAGAGGTAAGCTAGCCTCTGTAGACAAAGCAAATGTACTGGATTCCAGCAAGCTGTGGAGAGAAATAGTGGAAGAGAAGAAACAAGGCTATCCGGACGTTGAGGTAGAGCATATGCTAGTCGATTCAACTGCGATGAAGCTTATCACAAAGCCAGGTGATTTTGATGTCATCGTAACAGAAAATATGTTTGGAGATATTTTAAGCGATGAGGCTTCGGTGATCACTGGTTCGCTAGGAATGCTACCTTCTGCTAGTACGCGTGGAGACGGTTTTGGTCTTTATGAACCGGTCCATGGCTCTGCTCCAGATATTGCGGGTCAAAACAAAGCGAACCCTGCTGCTTGTATCCTATCTGCTGCCATGATGATCCGTGAGGCTTTCCAAATGGAAACAGAGGCTGCTGCTATCGAAGAAGCGGTATTTAATGTACTAAACGATGGTTACTTTACATTAGATTTGCAGACGAACGGGAAGCGAGTTCTTTCCACAAGTGAATGGACTGACAAGGTGTTAGATGAATTAGACTCAGAATTTGTTTCAGAAAGCATTATGTATTCATACGTATAAAAGGAGAGGGACTACATGGCAAAAACGATTATCGAGAAAATTTGGGATGAACATATTGTATACGAGGAAGAGGGGAAACCAGACCTTCTCTATATCGACCTTCATTTGCTTCACGAGGTAACGTCTCCCCAGGCGTTTGAGGGCTTGCGCTTAAATAATCGTAAAGTACGCCGCCCAGACCTTTGCTTCGCGACGATGGATCATAATGTGCCAACGAGAAATCAAAAAGAAATTAAAGATGAAATTGCCCGTAAACAAATTAATACGTTACAGCAAAACTGTGATGAGTTCGGAGTTCCATTAGCAAATATCGGACATCCAGACCAAGGAATTGTTCACATTATCGGGCCAGAGCTAGGCTTAACGCAGCCCGGTAAAACAATCGTGTGTGGAGATAGTCATACCTCCACACACGGTGCCTTTGGTGCCATCGCATTTGGTATCGGTACAAGTGAGGTAGAGCATGTTTTATCGACTCAAACTCTTTGGCAGGCTAAACCAAAAACGATGCAAATTAAAGTGAATGGCGAGCTAGGGATAGGAGTAACCGCAAAAGATATTATCCTAGCTATCATCGCCAAGTTCGGAATTGATATGGGAACTGGCTACATCGTGGAATATACCGGAGAAGCTATCCGGAAGCTTACGATGGAGGAGCGCATGACCATCTGTAATATGTCGATTGAAGCAGGAGCGAGAGCAGGTTTGATTAGCCCAGACGAGACAACAGTCGAGTTTTTACGAGGCAGAGAATACGTTCCAACAGGTGAAGCATTTGAACAGGAAGCTTCACGCTGGCTAGCATTGGCGTCTGATCCAGAAGCTACATATGACAAAACTGTGGAAATCAATGCAGATGAAATCGAGCCATTTGTCACTTGGGGAACAAACCCTTCGATGGGCTCTGGAGTATCCCAAAGTATTCCTTATAAAACAGACTTCCAAGAGGCTTCCGATCAGCAGGCACATGAAAAAGCACTTACGTATATGGGACTGCAGGAAGGTATGCCATTGACAGATATTCGAATTAGTAATGTCTTTATCGGTTCATGTACGAACGCTCGCTTAAGCGACCTGCGCAACGCCGCTAAAATAATAGAGGGGCGCACTGTTCATCCAAACGTCAAAGCTATTGTAGTACCAGGCTCGCAAACCGTGAAGAAGCAAGCGGAAGAGGAAGGCATCGACCAAATCTTCAAGTCAGCAGGCTTCGAATGGCGTGAATCCGGTTGTAGTATGTGTCTAGCGATGAATGATGACATCGTTCCCGCTGGAGAGCATTGTGCATCCACATCCAATCGTAACTTTGAAGGCAGACAAGGAGCAGGAGCGCGAACTCATCTCATGAGTCCAGCTATGGCAGCTGCTGCAGCTATCGAAGGACATATTGTAGACGTTCGAAAATTTCAACTAGTGCCTGCTTAAGGAGGAAAAAACATGGAGCCCATCAATGAAATCAAAAGTATCGTTACACCTTTAAATAGAAAAAACGTTGACACAGACCAAATTATTTCCAAAGAGTTTCTTAAAAGAATCGAGCGCACAGGATTTGGAAAATATCTTTTCTACCATTGGCGCTTCGATGCTGAAGGAAACGAACGTGGAGATTTTATCTTAAATGACGAGCGTTATAAGGAATCCACTATTCTAGTGGCACATGAAAACTTTGGCTGCGGCTCCTCACGTGAGCATGCCCCATGGGCGATCCTGGACTATGGCTTCCGTGTCGTCATCGCACCAAGCTTTGCGGATATCTTCTACAACAACTGTATGAAAAACGGCATTCTTCCGATTAAATTATCGGTAGAGGAAGTAGAAGCCATTTTAAGTAAAGAAAATTATTCAATAGAAGTAAATTTAGAGGAGCAAACAATAGTGGGTGAGGATGGAGTCTCGTATTCATTCCCAATCGACCCTTACCAAAAGAAGATGCTTCTAAACGGCTGGGACGAAATCTCATTAACCTTCCAATACGAAGACCAAATCAAAGCCTACGAAGAAAAAAAGTTTGCCCGAGTATAAATAGAGAGCCGCTAATCTAAAGAGATTAGTGGCTCTTATAATGTAGGTGGGCTATGTGCATAATAAAAAAGAGTAAGATCATGGTAACATTTTTATTTATCACCGTTCGGAGAAAAATATCACCGTTCACTAAGAGTTTATCACCGCTTACAGAAATTTATAGCTTTAAGGAAAGAATAAAAGATTATCTTCCATGAAAAGCTACGCTAGATAGCTACAAAACAATTGCTTTCTCATAAAACTTCACAGCCAATACGGGAAAGGGGATTTCTTTCATGAAAGAGAAGTTGACTTTAGTAGGTAATTAAAATATAATTACTTACG
>NZ_JBAEAP010000370.1:0-7025 GCF_056205495.1 Psychrobacillus sp.
TATTTTTTCATTTTTCTAAAATTATTATATAATTAGTTTACTAGTATCGAAGGGACTGATAAAGAATGAAAAACAAACTAATGGTGATTGAAAAGTAGACTTCTAACATTTCTCTTTTCAATACAAATGGAAAAATACAAACCTAAAATGAAAAGAGGAAAACAACTTGTATCAAGATCAAGAATTAATCATACGACCAATTCAGTACTATGATTTACCTAGACTATGGGAATTAATGTGTAAAGATGAGGAGCCGGAGTGGAAAAAGTGGGATGCTCCTTATTATGACTATAAGCCAACTCCCTATGAGGTATTTATGGAAAAAGCAGAATCCTACGTGGACAGTAAAAGCTTTTGGGGGATTGAAGTAGATGGTATATTGCGTGGAATCGTTTCATATTATTGGGAGCATGAACCTTCTAAATGGCTTGAGATGGGTATAGGCTTTCATGAAGCTCCAAGCTGGGGTAAAGGGCTAGGAACCCGCGCTATGAGACTTTGGATGAACCACCTTTTTACTACAATGCCACTTGTCCGGGTAGGCTATACGACCTGGTCAGGTAATAAACGGATGATTCGGGTCGGAGAAAAGCTTGGAATGTCTATGGAGGCAAGAATTCGTAAAGTCCGCTTATATAATGGTGTTTACTATGATTCCATTCGAATGGGTATTTTAAGAGAAGAATGGGAAAAGGCACAGGAAGAAAGTATAAAGGAACTTTAAAAAACGCTTGACAGTTATCAGAATTAATTGTAAATTCACTATAATAAGTTAATGCGATGAAGAGAAAAAGTAAGATGAGTGGTTTTCTTCAAAGAGAGCTTCGGTAGCTGAAAAGAAGCAGAAAACACCATTTGAACAATGGCCTCTGAGCACTACATTGAACGTGCAGTTACCTGCGCCTGAGATGCTAGCGGGATTGGTACCCGTTATCCACACCACAGTCTAGAATTTCATATTAACGGAATTTCTGTACTTGCTGAGGCTGCTTATGTGAATAAGTAGTGAATAAAGGTGGTAACACGAGTATCTCGTCCTTTTCAATCCAATGATTGAGGAGGGCGAGTTTTTTAATTCGCTCTCCTCCAAAAATAATGAGGAGAGTGTTTTAACATGACAGAAGGTTTATTAGTATTTCAATCAGATTTTGGTATCAACGACGGTGCAGTAAGCGCTATGCACGGGGTAGCCAATAGTGTGAAGCGTGGACTTCCGCTATTTGATCTGACACACCAGATTCCTCAGTACAATATTTGGGAGGCGTCCTATCGTCTCTTACAAACCATCAGCTATTGGCCAAGTGATACAGTATTTGTTTCCATAGTAGATCCTGGTGTTGGTTCGGACCGGAGAAGTGTAGTTGCTAAGACCGTAAACGATCAATATATTGTCACCCCAGACAATGGCACATTAACCCACATTAATCGATTTATTGGTATTAAAGAAGTGCGAGAAATTGATGAGTCCAAAAACCGCCTACCGAATTCTGGAGAATCTCACACGTTTCATGGACGTGACATTTTTGCCTATACAGGGGCACGACTTGCTTCTGGTGATATTCATATGGAGGACGTCGGACCCTCTATCCCTACATCTTTGATCGTTGAACTGCCATTAAAGGAGGCAGTTATTGAAAATAATTCGATTACAGGAGTCATTGATGTTATCGATCTACCATTCGGCAATCTTTGGACTAATATTCACCGTCTACAGTTTAAGCAGCTGAATGTAGAATATGGAGATAAATTTGACGTTTCGCTTTCTATTAACGGAGAGGTAGCCTATGAGGGAGAAGTTACGTATGGTCGTTCTTTCGCTGCCGCAGAGTTAGGGGATGCACTCATGTATGTGAATTCTCTTGATAATATAGGAATTGCCTTAAATCAAGGCTCCTTCGCTGATACCTATAAGATTTCAACAGGTGCTAATACAGAAATAACAATTCGGAAGGCTGTTATTACAATCACTTAAATGGATGACTGGCAATAAAATATATAGGGGGAGAAATGAAATGAAAAAATCTATCTTTTCAACTAGGACGGTTGTTGCAATAGGTATCGGAACAGCTGTGTTCCTAATTCTAGCTAAATTTGCTGCAGTCCCTACCGGTATACCTAATACGACAATTCAAACATCCTATGCTTTTTTAGCACTCATTTCAGCTATTTTTGGACCGATAGCGGGTTTATTTGTTGGATTATTTGGTCATGCTTTAAACGACCTTACTTCTTATGGTTCTATATGGTGGAGCTGGGTCATTTCATCCGCATTTGTTGGATTAGGTATCGGATTATATTTTAAGAAGTTTTCTTTTGAGGATGGAGAGTTTGGTAAAAAACACATTATATTATTTAACATTGTTCAAATCGTTGTTCAAGTAATTGCATGGGCTTTAATAGCTCCATTATTGGACATTCTTATTTATGCAGAGCCTGCAAATAAAGTATTTACACAAGGGATCGTCGCTGCTGCTTCTAATATTATTACAGTTGCAATTCTAGGTACACTATTGCTTACTGCTTATGCAAAGACAAGAACCAAAAAAGGAAGCCTGAGCTACGAGGAATAAGTAGATAAGGAGATTTACATGAAAAAGCCAGTCATCGAATTTAAACACTTTAGCTTTCAATATAATAGTCAATCCGAACCTACTTTGCACGATATCAACTTAACGATTTACGAAGGGGAAAAAGTAGCTATTGTCGGACCATCCGGCTCTGGGAAAAGCACGCTCGTTCATTGCCTGAACGGGCTTGCCCCATTTGCTTATAAAGGCAGTATGACAGGAAACCTTACCATTCATGGGAGAGAGACCAGAGAGCTTGATCTCTTTACCATTTCACAGGAGGTTGGTACGGTTCTCCAGGATACGGATGGTCAGTTTATTGGCCTTACTGTAGGCGAGGATATAGCCTTTTCTCTAGAAAATAATGCTGTACCCACACAAAAAATGCACGAACGCGTTCAAAAAGCAGCAGCTTTAGTAAAAATTTCTAGTTATTTAGATGCTAGGATTCATGAGCTCTCCGGCGGTCAAAAACAACGAGTCGCTCTTGCTGGCGTATTAGTAAACGATGTGAATATTCTCTTGTTTGATGAACCTCTTGCTAACCTTGATCCCGCTTCTGGGAAGGGAGCAATGAGACTGATTGATCAGCTTCATACAGATAGCAACAAAACGATTATCATTGTAGAACACAGATTAGAGGATGTTTTATCAGAGCCTATCGATCGCATTATATTAATGAATCACGGGCAGATAATTGCAGACGGCAGCCCCAATGAGCTATTGGCAGGATCGGTATTAACGGATAATTGGATACGAGAACCACTTTACATTAAAGCTTTAAAATATGCAGGGTGTGAATTGAATGATCACCCCAACCTTACTAAGGTTGACAGCATCGTAAATGACTCCTTCCGACAGAAACTAAAAACATTTAGCGATGCAAGATGCTCTCCAATTCAGCTTGGGTTTAAAAATGAGCCTGTCCTGACACTTGATAACATCAGCTTCCACTATGGGAATCATTTAGACATTATTAAAAACGTGTCTTTTCAATTACATAAAGGAGAAATGATAAGCCTTATCGGAGCCAATGGAGCCGGTAAATCTACACTTTCCTCTCTTATCTGTGGTTTTGAACGACCTACTGAAGGCACTATATATTTCGAGGGTTTTAATGCGGTTAACGACTCTATCAAGGAACGAGCTCATCGTGTAGGCTTTGTCCTCCAAAATCCAAATCATATGTTTTCTAAGCAAATAGTTTTCGATGAAGTAGCTTTTGGCCTTATTCAATTTGAACTATCAGATAGGGAAGTTAAGAGACGAGTTGAGGAAACTTTAAAGACTTGTGGATTATACCCTTTCAGAAACTGGCCGATTGCAGCCTTGAGCTATGGGCAGAAAAAACGTTTATCAATTGCCTCTATCCTCATCATGGAGCCCCCAATTATATTATTGGATGAGCCTACAGCGGGGCAGGATTACAAGCATACTACAGAACTAATGATGTTCTTAGAAGATTTAACGAAGAAGGGTACATCCATTATATTAATTACCCATGATATGCACCTAATGACGGAATATACAGATCGCGCAATCGTGTTAACAGAGGGAAAGATATTAGTGGATGATTCACCAGCCCATATCCTCTCGAATCCCTCTTTAATTCTAGAGGCTAATTTAAAGGAATCTTCCTTATATGAGATTGCTAAGCAGCTTAAAATTGAGCATCCGTCTGACTTTGTAGAGCAATTTATACAGTATGATCGGGAGGTGCGATTTAATGGGCAACGAACTGCTAAGCTATCTTGATCGTGATTCTATTATCCATCGCCTAACAGGTTCAACCAAGCTGATCTGTTTCCTACTTTGGTCCACTGCAGCAATGTTAACGTATGACACAAGAGTTTTAATGGTGCTGTTGCTCGGTAGCTTTATTTTGTTTTATATATCGGATATTAAATTAAAGGATATTAGCTTAGTACTTGGTTTTATCCTCGTGTTTTTATTATTAAACAATATAGCCATATTTTTGTTCGCCCCTCAGCATGGGACAACTATTTATGGTACCTCCCACCCTATTACTGGGTCCATGGGGCGTTATACACTTACGCAGGAGCAATTGTTTTACCAGTTAAATATAACGTTGAAATATTTTGCAGTAATCCCTCCTGCTCTTTTGTTCTTAGTCACCACACATCCAAGTGAGTTTGCAGCTTCTCTAAACCGTATCGGTGTAAGCTATCGACTTGCCTACTCGGTTTCTATTGCTCTACGCTATATTCCTGATATACAAAGGGATTTTAAAACAATTTCTCGTTCCAAGCAGGCTCGCGGGGTGGACATGTCTAATAATGAAAAACTATTTACCCGAATAAAAAATGCTGGCTCTATTATAATGCCACTTATTTTTTCTAGTCTGGAACGTATTGAAACAGTCAGCAATACAATGGATCTTCGAGGTTTCGGTAAATTTAAAACTCGCTCCTGGTTTAGCTTAAAGGAGTTCAGAAAAAGAGATTTGATCGCTATTCTAATATCATCTTCATTATTTTTATTAATGGTTTTATTTATTTTTATTAACAATGGAAGGTTTTTTAATCCATTCATCTGAATCATTCTTGACGTTATACTAGAAAATGCTCTTATGTAGTAGGTGTCATGAAATTGGAACAATCTAAAAGTTAATCTCAAAAGAGGCTGGGACGTAACTAGTCTATAAATCATGAAACGGAAACCCGATTTCATGTTTTTACTTCATTTTTAAAGTCCGCACAATTTCTTGTAAGCAACCTTTCAATCTAGTTGTTTGAAGTGAAGGTGGCGACTCCTGGGGGAACAGCCCGAGCTGAAAGCCCCACAGGAGCGAAGCGACGAGGAGATTGAAGCCGTGCCCCCGGAAAGCGTCCACTGTAACGGAAAACAACTACAGGTATATTTGAATAGAAGCCTCGAAAAATTTACAAGGTCGTAGAATTTTCGAGGCTTTTTATTTTTGAGGAGAGTTTCGTCCCAGCCTCTTTTATCTTTTTAAAAATAAGTATTGACTGTCATTATAAATTATATTAATATTATAACAATTTAAAAGGTTGGAATAATATTTTTTTATTATTTACATATAATGTATTGCATTAGTCCAAAAAAGGACTATTTATTTTTAATACATTCGGTATATTTTATGCGATATATTATATAACTGGGAGGAATCACCATGAAACAAGCAACTAAGACATACCTAATCGACCGAATGTACAGAGGTTCCCAAGGACTAGCAAACGCAGTTCTTGTCACGTTAGGAATTGGACTACTTATTGAAACTATTGGTACGTTTACAGGCTGGGAAGGTTTTATGGCTATCGGGAAAACTGCTCAATTGATGCTTGCCCCAGCAATTGGTGCAGGTATCGCTTATCAGCTCGGAGGGAACACGTTAGTTATTTTTAGTGCGATGGCCTGTAGCACCATTGGAGCAAATGCTCTCATACTACAAGATGGATTATGGGTATTGACAACAGGACAACCAATTAGTGCAGTACTAGCAGCCGTGGTTGCTATCTGGGTAGGAAAACGTATTGCAGGAAAAACGAAGCTTGATATGCTTGCGATTCCTTTTTGCGCCATCCTTATAGGTGGTGTCGCGGGGGTTGGGTTAGCAGCTGTCACTACCCCTTTGTTACAGCAATTAAGTGAATTTATTGCTGGTTCGGTATCTGGATCTCCTTTACTTGGATCGATTGTTATTGCGCTGGTATGGAGTATTTTCCTTATGTCCCCTGCTTCCTCAGCAGCAATCGCCATTGCGTTACAACTAGACCCAGTATCTAGTGCCGCAGCATTAATCGGGTGTACAGCACAATTTGCAGGATGGACAGCTATGTCCTTTAAAGAAAATGACTTAGGTGCGAACATTGCACAATCGTTCTTGACGCCTAAAGTTCAGGTACCTAATTTGGTGAAAAATCCACGGTTAGTTATTGGGCCATTTTTATCTTCAATTATTTGTGCTCCGATTGCTATCTTATTATTTAATTTTGAGGTACCTTTTACATTAGCGGGGCTTGGATTAAATTCATTCATCGCTCCTTTAAATGTTCTAGCAAACCAAGGTATTGGAGTGCTTCTTATGTATATCGTGTTAGGCGTTATTGTACCGGCCGTTATCTCTATGACCGCTTATCACCTGCTTAAAAAACGAGGATGGGCTAAAACTGGAGACTTACATATGGAAGTCCAGTAAATACTGTCCTATTAAAAGCTCCTTACATTTACAGATAGTAGATGTAAGGAGCTTCATTTATGTAATGAGGCAGGTCTATCTTAGCCTCTAATTATATAAAACATTACTTATAATGCCCTTGTCTGTGTAGATGGTCACTGGTGAAGCTATTGCTCTTTTATCGGAAAACAGCCATCTCCTACCTACAGGTCCAAGTAATATATATACCCCATCCCCCTGATGCCCCATAAAGTTTAAATGTTCTGGTTCGTCCACTATTTTTCCATCCTGTGAAGGGA
>NZ_JBAEAP010000371.1:0-1869 GCF_056205495.1 Psychrobacillus sp.
ATGCCGTTTTCAATTGCGCAACTGGGACTAGGATGATAGACATTTTCATGATGTATCGTGATAGTCCCTCGGTCTATTTTACGTAAGCCAAAAATAGCTTCCATTGTTTCTGTTCTTCCTGCTCCTGCTAAACCAAAGACACCTATTATTTCACCTTCATTTAAGGAAAAACTCACTTGCTTTACCGTATTATCAACTGTACTTAGGTCATTTACATGTAAAAGAGTTTTTCCTATTGAAGGCCTCGTTCTAATGGACTTTTTAAATGAACCTTTTCCATCTGTCATATAGTGAATCAAACTTTCTACCGTGACTTCAGCCTTTCTTAAGGTACTCATAAATTTCCCACCCATCAAAACTGTAACTCGGTCGGATATTTCCATAACCTCTTCAAGTCGATGGGAAATATATATGATTGCTACACCTTCTTTTCTCAAACGATTTATATATTGAAACAGTAGTTTTGACTCTTTATCTGTTAAGGCAGCTGTTGGCTCATCTAAAATTAATAGTTTAGAGTTTGCCATCATTGCTCGTGCAATTTCTAACATTGTTTTTTGCGAGGGTGTCATTTCTGAAACAGGTCGTTTAAGGGGAATGTCCATCCCCCACTTTTCCAATAATTTAGAAGCCTCATTATACATTTCTGGCCAGTTAATTCTTAGTCCTCTTTTAGGATACGAGGTGTTTACAAAGAGATTCTCTAAGCCTGTAAAGCAAGGAATTAGTTGCCTTTCTTGATGAATGACACTAATTCCAAGTTCTTGGGCTTCCTTGGGTCTCTTAATATCAACTTGTTTTCCTTGCCAGTAAAGACTACCTTTACTTGGTCTATAAACGCCTGTTAATATTTTAATAAGGGTCGATTTCCCTGCCCCATTCTCTCCAACTAATGCATGAACCTCTCCAGAGTTTATCGATAATGAGATAGCATCTAATGCCTTACATCCTTCAAAAATTTTTGAAATTTGTTCAATACGAAGCAATACCATCTAACTCCCCCTTTTTAAATTACTTTCCTTCAATTAGCTCTGCAGGTGCGTACATTTCTGTACTCTCTACTTTTTTACCATCAAATACTTTTTCCATTTGTTCAATCACGATTTTTGCCATTCCTTCGAAATTTTGTTTTACAGTTGCTCTGATTGTAGACCCCTTTTCAATCATTTCAATTGCTTGACTATTTCCATCTATTCCTGTAACGATAATATTGTCTCTGCCAGCAGATTCAATCGCTTGTGCTGCACCAATTGCTGGCTCGTCCCAACCTGCCCATAAACCAGTAATTGCGCCCTCCTCTTTATTTGCAAGAAGTAAATTCTCCATACTTTGACGTGCGTTTTCGATAGGTCCTGGTACTTTGATTTCTTGTTCAGTAATTACTTTAATACCTGGATGTTTCTTTAAAATTTCATCTAGTATCTCAGTTCTTTTTTGCACCCCAGGGTGTGTACGGTAAGTAAAGACAATCAAATTTCCTTCCTCTCCTATTTCTTTAATCAAATACTCTGAAATCATTTTAGACATCTCTTCATTATTACTTGTGGCATTTAATGTCATCCCTTCAATAAAACTAGAATCACTACCGAATACTAAAATCCCCTTGTCCTTAGCCATTTTGATTTGAGATTTAACTTGATTCGGATCTGCACTTACTAGCACAATGGCATCTACGTTTGAAGAAATTACGTCTTCCATCCGCGAGGCTAATAAACCTACATCACCATTCGTGTCAATAATATTAGGAGACCATCCTTTTTCATTCGCCTGTTCTTCTAATTTATCAACCATTTCTTTAGTCGTTACAGATGATAAATAAGGTGTTAAGATTGTTATTTTTTTCTTATTGTCCCCCTCTTCACCATCTGT
>NZ_JBAEAP010000372.1:0-1669 GCF_056205495.1 Psychrobacillus sp.
CTCGCGCTTTCTAACCTCTTGAATTGTACCACTTTTAGATACAGTACGTTTGAAGCGGCGAAGAGCATCTTCAAGCGGTTCGTTTTTGCGAACGACAGTTTTTGACATCTCTCTTTCCCTCCCTCCGAACACACGTCAGTACATAACCAAGTGTTATGTACTAAAAAATTATACCGTATATTATAGACTTGGTCAATACTTTGGTTTTAAATATTCACCAATTAATAATCTGACTTACTTTCTAAGCCATTTACAATATCTACACCAGAACTTGCACCTATTCTAGTAGCTCCTGCTTCAACCATAGCTTCTAAATCAGCAAGACTTCTAACTCCTCCAGAAGCTTTCACACCTAGCTCAGGACCTACTGTTTCGCGCATTAATTTAACTGCTTCGATAGTTGCTCCTCCAGTTGAAAAACCAGTAGAAGTTTTGACAAAATCTGCCCCAGCTAATTTAGATAATTCACTAGCTTTAGCGATCTGCTCATTTGTTAATAAACAAGTTTCTAAAATTACTTTTACAATAGCTTTTCCTTTAGCTGCTTGTACTACTGCTTCAATATCCTTTTGAACATAATCAAAATCGCCGTCTTTTAAAGCTCCAACGTTTAAAACCATGTCTATTTCATCTGCACCTTTTTCAATAGCATCCGTAGTTTCAAATGCTTTTACTTCGCTTGTGCTAGCCCCTAGTGGGAATCCGATTACTGTACATACCTTAACCGGTGAGTCTTTTAATAGAGAAGCACTTAGGCTTACCCAAGTCGGATTAACGCAAACAGATGCAAATACATGTTGTTTTGCTTCCCCACAAAGTTTTTCAATTTGATTTTTAGTCGCATCTTGTTTTAATAACGTATGATCTATAAGTGCTGCTATATTATTTGTCATTTTAAAATCTCCTTCTTAGTTGTACGTACCTCTTAATATTACTAGTAAACATAAGAAAAGCCAAGCAACTATGTTTCTCCCAACAAAAAAAAGCTAGTGACCTAAGTCAAACTAGCTCTTTAACTTCTTCTAATACACGAACAAATTGACCAATATTTTGAGGATAGCCTGCTCGCGTTATTTTTACTCTTACTAATTTTCCGATCAGTTCCTCAGAGCCTGGTATAGCAACTTTTAAATAATTATCCGTATAGCCTTCTACCATGGTTTCTCCCGTTTCTGAAGTGATAACTTCCTCTGGGATGATTTCAAGAACCTCTCTCTCGAAGCGAGAGGCATATTCTACAGCCAGCTGATCATTTAAGGTGATTAGTCGATGCACACGTTCGTTTTTAATTTCTTCATCCACTTGATCTTCCATTCTAGCAGCAGGCGTTCCTGTACGTTTAGAGTAAGGGAAAACATGTAGTTCAGAAAATCTTTGATCGCGAATAAAGTTATAGGTTTCCATAAATTCTTCTTCTGTCTCTCCAGGGAATCCAACGATTACATCAGATGTGATAGCCAAATCTGGAAGTGCATCTCTTAAACGATCTAATCGGTTCGCAAAAAATTCCATTGTATATTTTCTGCGCATTCTTTTTAGTACCGTATCAGAGCCTGACTGAATAGGGATGTGTAAATGCCTTACAACTATATTCGATTGCTTTAAAACATCGATAACTTCATCTGATAGCTGACTAGCTTCTATTGAACTAATTCGAAGACGTTTAAGT
>NZ_JBAEAP010000373.1:0-6071 GCF_056205495.1 Psychrobacillus sp.
TCGGACCACAAGCTGATGTGGAATGATAATGCGCTTCACAGGTTCGTTCTCATTCTCCAATATTTGAATTAAGCTTCTGGCTGCCTGATAACCTAACTCCACCATATTGATATTAATGGATGTCACTGGCGGTCGAGACATTTCTGCAAACAACGCATTGTTGAAGCTTATGATAGAGACCTGGTTTGGGATGTCGATTGCCATTTCTGTAAGAGTGTTAACTACACCTAGGGCCATCAAATCATCCGTCACGATTAAAGCGGTCGGCGAAACACTTGCTGAGAATAGTTTGTTGACCGCTTGCTGGCCACCTTCTCTCAAGAAGTATTCAGAATGAATGATATAGTCCTCTAGTAATGGTAGGTCTTCCTCGCTCAAGGCATTCTTGTAGCCTTGGAGTCGGTCCAATGTAACGGTTAGGCTTGGACTACCTCCAATGAAACCAATATGCTTATGGCCAAGTCCTATAAGATACTCGGTAGCCTCTTTTGCTGCAAGAAAGTTGTCATTATCTACATGAGTTATTTTTTCTACGTGCTCAAAAGGCTTACCAATCATCACAAACGGGAAATGGCGATTTCTTAAATAACTTAAAATCTCATCATTAACACGAGAGTAAAGAAGTATAATTCCATCCACTCTGCCGCCTTGGACCATCTGTACTACTCCATCAAATAGTTCTTCTTCTGTCGTTCCAGTAGTCATTTGGAGGGCATAATGTTTTTCATGTACGCCATCACTTAGTCCGTGCATAACCTCTGCAAAGAAAGGATTTTGAAAGAAAGCACCTGAAGAAGGCGGTAATACCAGGCCAATTACTTTCGTGGATTGATTTGCTAGACTTCGAGCAATAAAATTAGGATGGTAACCTAGCTGCTCCATTGCCTCTCTTACACGCTTCTTAGTTTTGTCACTAATGCGGGGATTATTGGCAATTACCCGAGAGACCGTCGAGGGAGCTACATCTGCTAATTTTGCTACATCTTTAATCGTAACCGCCAAAGGAATTCACCACTCTTTTTCTGTTTTCTTCAATATTCTTTAGAATATCATTATATAGATAAGGAAGGTTATTAACTAGTCTATATAGAGCTAAACCTATTATTTAGACAGATATACTCTTGTCTCATAGGGCTTTAAAGTAGCTTTTTCGGTTAATGTATCAGGTGCCCCCTCAAAATTACTTAGAACGAGGCGATAATCCTTCTGCTCCACCTCATGAAGGTCCAGTTCTACTGTCTTGTTACGGAAATTGCATAGAATAACTGCAAATACATTGTCTAAGTATCTTGTATAGACATATACATCTGGATCATTTTCTAAAAGAAGATCATATGCCCCATAAACAAACACTTCATGTTCCTTACGAAGCTTAATCATGCTCTTAAAAAAGTGGTAAATAGAATGTTCGTCCTCTAATTGAGCCTCTACATTAATGGAGGAGTAGTTCGGATTAACTTTCATCCAAGGTGTACCAGTAGTAAACCCAGCATTATCTGTGCTATTCCACTGCATTGGAGTTCTTGAATTATCTCTTCCACTAGTCCAAATAGTTTCCATCACTTCAAGATGAGGACGACCCTTTGCTATTTCTATCTCATAGAAGTTACGCATACCAATATCATCGTAATCATCGATGGAAGGTAGTTGAACATTTGTCATACCAATTTCTTGGCCCTGATAGATGAATGGCGTACCTTGCATTAGGAAATAGCATGCCCCAAGCATCTTAGCACTTTCATTCCAATATTCCTGGTCATTTCCCCAGCTAGATACACTTCTTGTTTGATCATGATTTTCTAAAAATAGGGCATTCCAGCCTCTTTCATGGAGTCCCTTTTGCCATTTTGTTAGCGTCTTTTTTAAACCAATGACATCTACAGACTTATTGGCATCCTTGTTCCAAAGCCCTAAATGTTCAAATTGGAAGATCATACTAAACTTCCCGTTTAACTCTCCAACCCAATCATCTGCCTCTTCAATACCTACACCATTAGCTTCACCAACCGTCATGATGTCATATTTAGAGAACGTTTCTTCCTTTAGCTCACTTAGGAATGTTTGGATGCCTGGTTGGTTTGTATGCATATCAAAAGAGGAAACAAACTGCTGTCCATCCGGATTTGGCATGTCTGGAAAGCCTTCTCGTTTTTTAATATGACTGATAGCATCTACACGGAAACCATCAATCCCCTTATCCAGCCACCAATTAACCATCTTATATAATTCCGATCTTACTTCTTCGTTTTCCCAATTTAAATCTGGTTGTTTAATCGCAAAAAGGTGCATGTAATATTGTTCCGTTGCCGTATCATATTCCCATGCGCTCCCGGAAAAAATGCTTTCCCAATTGTTTGGTGGCTCCGTCCCTTTGCCATCACGCCAAATATACCAGTCTCTTTTTGGGTTATCCTTAGAGGACCGAGACTCTATAAACCATGGATGCTCATCACTCGTATGGTTGATGACAAGGTCCAAAATAAGCTTCATACCTCGTGCATGTGTTTCTGTTAGTAATTCATCAAAATCCTTCATATCTCCAAATTGCTCTGAAATCCCTTGATAGTCGCTAATGTCGTAGCCATTATCCGCATTTGGGGATTTAAAAAATGGAGATACCCAAATGACATCTATTCCTAAATCTTTTAAGTAATCAAGCTTTGTTATTATTCCACGCAGATCCCCGATGCCATCGCCATTGCTATCCATAAAGCTTCTAGGATAAACCTGATAGCTGACCGCTTCTTTCCACCAATTTCGATTCATATAAAAAATACTCCCTTCGTTATGAGTGGTGTACATCTATCCCATAACTTTTAGACTTTCTTTTAAAGCTTCTTTCAGTCCTTACAATCTAGACCGTTTGTTCACTTCTTTAATTCCTAGTATAAGAATAATGATGAATGACACAATTACTGCAGATGAAAGAACTATAAATAACCAGTTAGGTCCTGGCTTCTCAGCTAGCTCGAAGATTTCTGCTTGACCACTCTCTAATTTAATCGAGTATTCATTCCCATTCGACTTAACGATAGTTTCAGAGAGCTGGCTAACTAACCGTTTCCCATTTTCAAGCTTATCCTTTAGCACAATGGTTTGATCACTCGACGTGTTATTTATGGCAACAATAATCGTCTCTCCATCTAATTTTCTAGCATAAACTGCGGTGCCTTCTTCTTCGTGCAATAGTTCCATCTCACCATTGGTTAAAGATGGATGCTCTTTTCTTATTGCTCCAAGCTTTGATATGTAGTCAACTACATTTCTTTCTGTATTAAAATCCAGCATACGACGATTATCCGGGTCATTTCCTCCATCCATCGCCATCTCGGTACCATAATAAATGATAGGCACTCCAGGAGCGGTATAGAGAAAGGTGAGACTTTGCTTAAGCTGAGTCAAAGGATTTTCTTTTTGATTAATCACCAGATGACTAAACCTTGTCATATCGTGGTTATCGACAAACTGTCCAAGCAAGTGGGACCGATCAAAAACCTTCTCGTTTCTTTCAGCATTTGAGAACAGCCAGCCAAGTGATTGATTTGATCTCTCGAAAGCAGTGCGCAGACTACCATTTTGGGAAAAGTCAAAAAAACCGTCTATTCCTGTTTCCTCATAGCTGGCAACGACATTAGGATTGTCATGCCACACTTCCCCTATCAAATATAAGTCTTCCTTTTCAGCCTTTACAGCAGAAACGAATTCTTTCCAATAATCCTTCGATACATGTTTGACTGTATCTAAACGGAAACCATCTATATCTGTTTCTTCTATCCACCATTTCGCTGCATCTATTAAATAGGCAGCTACCTCTGGATTGCTTTGATCTAAGTCTGGTAAATCATATAGCCAGCCATTTTCTACTTCCTGCTGGTCATTCCAATTAGTTATGGGTTGTTGGGGATGAAACCAGTCTTCCTTAGAAGGATCACTTAGCCATTCATGATTTGGTCCCACATGATTGACAACAAAATCTAAGATAATTTTTATATCTCTTTTATGTGCTTCATCAACAAGGGTCTTAAATTCATCCATTGTTCCGAAATATTCATTTGTTTTATAGTAATCCTTTGTCCAATAGCCATGGTACCCTTTTGGCATATTTTCAAAGATCGGGGTCAGCCATATAGCTGTGAAACCCATTTCTTCTATATAATCTAGCTTATCCGTAATTCCTTTAAAATCGCCACCATGATAAGCATAAGGGTCATCAGGGTTAGCATCCTTATCATTGGACGGATCACCATTATTAAAACGATCGACCATGATCATATATATAATCTCATCCTGCATCGTACGCTCTCCACTGGCAAAGACTGAAAGTGGCTGGAAGCTAACTAAAAGTATAAGAATGAAAAGTAAATGTCTACCCCTTTTTATAGTCATACACCCCCGATAGTTTCTTTGAACATTATTATCCCTTTGTTCCCCCAGCAGTTAGTCCGGAAACAAAATACTTTTGGAACGCTAAGAACAAAATAGTTATCGGAATTGCGATTAATACGGAGCCCGCAGCAAAGGTGGTGAACTCATTCCCAAATTGCTTAGATACTAGCTCATACAGCCCCACGCCCATCGTAAATTTTTCCTCTGAGCGAAGCATTACGCGAGCCAATATAAAGTCTCCGAAAGGAGCGATAAAAGAAAACAAAGCTACTACTGAAATAATTGGCTTTGCTAGTGGCATAATGATCTGCCAAAAAATTCGAAGGTGTCCAGCACCATCCATCCTTGCAGATTCATCAAGCTCTTTTGGAATGGTATCGAGATACCCCTTCATTAGCCACGTATTCATCGGTATTTGGCCGCCTGTATAGATCAAAATTAGCCCTAAATGAGTGTCTAAAAGACCAGTTCTTTGAGCTAAAACAAAGATTGCAATTAGCGCTGCAAAGTTAGGAATCATTTGTAGCACTAAAAACGTTAGTAGGCCATTTTTGCGTCCGACAAAGCGATAACGTGAGAAGGCATATGCGGTTAGTGATACACTGATGACCGATAAAGCCATCGTGATCAAGCTAATCTTCATTGAGTTGATATACCATAAAACATAATTAGAGTTTTCCATATCAAACAGCTCTAAGTAATGCTTAAAAGTCGGGTTTTCAGGAAACATAGTAGACCCGGAAAGACTCTGACCTGGATTTAGTGATGACCCAATTACCCAAAGAAGCGGATAGATAACGACTAGAGCAGCTACTAAGAGAATAAAGTACGAAAGTGTCAGTCTAATAATTTTCTCTGTTTTCGTATTCATATCACATCATATCCTCCTCTTTGAATGAATTTGTACGTTTGAACTGCCATAAAGCAACGGCTACTACAACTAATGATAAAAGCATCGTGATTGCTGCAGCTTTACCATATTGAGCAGAAGTCATCGTTAGCTTGTAAATCCATGATATTAAAATATCTGTTCCTCCGGCATTTTGGCCAGGTAATGCAGGCCCACCACCGTTGAATAAGAAAATAACATTGAAGTTATTAAAGTTAAACGTATATTGCGTGATAATAATAGGAGCAGTTGCATATAAAACCATCGGCAAAGTAATGCTTTTGAACTTTTGCCAAATAGATGCTCCATCTACGTTAGCTGCCTCATATAGTTCATCAGGAATCGATTGCAGAACACCTGTAGTCATTGCAAAAACAAATGGGAATCCAAGCCACGATTGTATTCCTATTAACGCAATACGCGTCCACATTTCAGAAGTCATCCACGGAACAGGGTCAATACCAAGAAAGCTTAAAATTCCATCGTTAATAACACCGAATGATTCATTGAACATACCAGAAAATATTAAGATAGATATAAATGCTGGAACTGCCCAAGGAAGTATTAAAATAGTACGGAAAACTGCTTTTCCTTTTAAATCTTTTTGATTAATGACAACTGCAAGGAATATACCAACTGCAACCTGGAGTGTTGTAGCTCCAAAAGTCCAAACAATCGTCCATCCGAGCACGCTGAAGAATGTAGAGCGCCACAATTCTAATTTAAAAATGTCTATATAGTTTTGTATACCAACCCAGTCCACTAGCTTTGCAGGTGGCGTATGATACAGGTCATA
>NZ_JBAEAP010000374.1:0-9041 GCF_056205495.1 Psychrobacillus sp.
TTAATCTATACAACTCCAGTCGAAACAAAACTGGTAACTGATATGAAGCGTTCTATTCCATTATTTTATATGGAGGATCAGTCAGGCAACTGGCTTGTCCAAGATTATATACAGCCTCAGGAAGGCTTAAATATAAATCCAGAGGCAGAGGAAGAGTTCCTAATCACAGGATTTGTTTTTAGAGAGAAGACATTATTTAAGGAATGGAAACAGGTTCCTGCAGTTTCTTATGTTACATTGCAGGAAAAGGCTGTCCATGACTACTACTATTCGTATGTTCTTCCAAAAGAAACAGAGCAAATCGATACATTTGCAGCCGAGTTAAAAACAGTATTTCATGACTTATTTGATGATCTTGCAAGTCGTTTAAAGGATCGCCAAATCGTCATTCCACTTAGTGGTGGGTATGACTCTCGATTAATTGCATTAGCCTTGGTGGAACGCGGTTTAAAGGATAATATTATTGCATTTACATACGGAAGACCAGGGAACGGAGAGTCAACTGTTAGTAAACAGATTGCTGATAAGCTAGGCTTAAAATGGAAATACTTTGCCTACGATAAAAAGATGTGGGAGGATATGTACAAGTCTGACGAATGGAAGGACTATGTGGTGTATTCTAGTAATGCTGTTTCGGTAGCACATCTTCAAGATTTTCCAAGCACTAAGCTGCTGGTTGAGCAAGAAGGGTTACAAGACGCAGTGTTTTTACCAGGTCATTCCTTAGATTATCTGGCAGGTGGACATCTACCTTATGAGTCGATTGTGGACAAGCAATTTGAAAAGAGTGAAATTCAAACCTTTATAATGAACAAGCATTTTCGATTATGGGAGCTAGCTGGTAAAGACAGCTATGCAGAAACAGACATCGGTAAAGGATTGTATCAGGATATTGAAGCGTATTCCAATTATACAAATGAACGTGTCACTTCTTTAATTGATGAATGGAATTGGCGAGAACGACAAGCGAAATTTATCATTAATTCTGTTCGGGTATACGAATATTTTGGACAAGGCTGGTCTATTCCGTTATGGGATGATCGTTTAATCCACTTTTTCAGTAAAATCCCTGCGGATTTAAAGTATAAAAAATATTTATATGATTATACATTGCATCAAATGTATCCGGAATACTATCCATTGCCTCAAAAGCCAGGACCAGAAAATTCACTTAAAAATAAATATGGTATTCTCTATCCTTTACTACGCAAAATATATAGAAAGAAAAATCTATATCGTAAATATTTTGATGAGCCAATGGAGTGGTACGGAATCTATCCGACTTACAAGCAGTATGTACAGTCCCTTACTTTTAAAAGAAATGGTCAAAAGTATGAGCACCCGTACAATATCAATTCGTTTATCGTAAAAGACATGATTGAAATGATGAAGGAGATTACAAAATGAAGGTTCTAACTATTTTAGGAGCAAGACCTCAGTTTATTAAAGCAGCAGCAGTTTCACGTGTAATTCGTGAAGAAGTAACGGAGCTTATCGTTCATACTGGACAGCATTATGATGCCAATATGTCTGATATTTTCTTCGAGGAATTAAACATTCCAAAGCCTGACTATCATTTAGGAATTGGTTCAGGAAACCATGGTAAACAAACTGGTGAAATGCTAGCTAAAATCGAAGAAATAATTTTAAAAGAAAATCCTGATTTCTTATTAGTGTATGGTGATACAAACTCAACATTAGCAGGAGCACTTGCAGCTGCTAAACTGCATATTCCTATCGTTCATATCGAAGCAGGTCTTCGCAGCTTCAATATGAGAATGCCTGAAGAAGTTAACCGTATTTTAACAGACCATGTTTCCACGTTGTTACTTTGTCCAACGGAGACAGCTATCCAGAATTTAACGAACGAAAATATTAGCGCGGGCGTGTATAATATTGGAGACGTAATGTATGATGCAGTTCTTTACAATAAAGAACTAGCTAAGTCTACATCTACTATTTTAGAGACTGAAAAGCTCGCTCCAAAGGATTACTTATTAATTACGATTCACCGTGCGGAAAATACAGATGATGTAGACCGTATGAAGTCAATTTTAGATGCATTCCGTCAAATCGAAGATAAAAAGGTTTGGCCAATCCATCCAAGAACAAAGAAAAAATTAGAGGATTACGGCTTTAAGCTAGATGAAATTCCTAATTTACAAGTTATAGATCCAGTTGGTTATTTAGATATGCTTTCCTTAGAAACAAACGCAAGAAAAATCGTAACAGATTCTGGTGGCGTTCAAAAAGAAGCATACTTTGCAGAAGTACCTTGTGTTACTGTTCGCGATCAAACGGAATGGGTAGAGACCTTAATAGAGGATGCAAATATCTTAACTGGAACAGATACAAATAAAATCGTAGACGCAGTTAAAAAAGAAGTAACTCCTTCTTATACTCCTGTTTTCGGTGATGGAAAAACATCGGAAAAAGTGTTAGCTTTACTAAAGGAATATTCAAGTAAATAAAGTAGGTGTGAGCATTGTTAATATTTAGCATATGGCTCTTTACTGTGGTGGCTTCCACATACCTTTTTAAAAAGGTTTCTGGAAGCCTTTCTCTTGTAAAGCCAAATATGATTTCTATTGTTTATTATTATTCTTTCCTTATCTCCAGTTATATTGGCGGATTGTTAATAGCTTTAGGAATAGATGATTACTATATGATCAAAAGAATGGACCATGAGGAATATCGAATAATTGGTTTTATTTTATTGACGCTATTAATGATTTTATTCCCACTAACTCAGTTAGTTGTAGGTAGAATTTTTGGGTTTAATGGGGAGCTAGAATTTAATAACTATCTGCAAAAACCCGTTCGTACAAGTGTAGATAAGAATGAGCGTATCTTTAGATTGGCTTTTGGTGCTTTATCCGCTATATCTGTTTTAGCAGTTGCTTATACCTTATTGAAGACAGCGAATGTTCCTTTAATGGAGCTTTTAAAGGGGAATACATCGGAGCTTGCAAAGCTTAGAATTGATGCGAGTAGAGGCTTCAGTGGGAATGTGTATATTAGGAATATATTCGGTATCGCATTAACTCCAGTCCTTTCTATTATTGCATTTGTATATACTACGAAATCGAGAGCATTATATTGGAAAGTATTGTTCTTTGTTTTGTTCATTTCATCCGTCCTAATCTCTACCTATGATTTAGCTAAGTCTCCTATTTTCTTTTATATCATCATGCTGCTTCTAGCTGGTGTATATACACAAAAGTTAAAGCTCAATTGGAAGAGAATCAGCGGTTATATTTTGGCGGGAAGTGCCTTATTAATCGTTATGTATGTTGCCATTCAAGGGGTTACAGAAATTGAAAGCTTCTTGTCTCATAATTCTGGCCCAATCGGAAGGATTATACTGGCGCAAATTTCACCATTCTTTTTACATTTGGATACGTACTCACATTCTCTAAGCTTCTTAGAAGCAAAAGGCTTGCCTTCCTTTATTGCTGGAATTTTCGATATCGAGCAAGTACGATCAGCACGAATGGTAATGGAGAATGTATTTCCTGAAAACGTAGATAAGGGTACTGGTGGTGTTCTTAATACCATTTTTCTTGGTGAAGCCTTTGCTTCATTTGGATATCTAGGTGTGATTATTTCTATTATTTATATAGCAACCGTTATACAAGTGCTATATATCATCTTTTTACGCTTACCGAAAACACCAGTGGTTATAGCATTGTTTGTCTACTTTACGATTAATCTTCCAAGAACACTTGTTGGAGGAGTAGCTGACTTTTTCTTTAACCCAGTGTGGATATTAATGACCGTAGTATTGGGTGGATTGTTTATTCTGGAGCAGTATTTCCATGTTATATGGACGTTCCTATTAAGCAAAGTACGAAAAAAAGGAGCACCACAATGAAAAATATTTTAATTTATTATCCTTTTACTCTTGCTACTAATCCGAAGAGTGGTTCAGCAATTCGCCCCGTTGAAATGATTAAGGCAATAGAAAAATATGCAACTGAAAATAATTTAGAAACTATTGTTATCTCAGGTACATCTACGGAAAGACGTCAATTATGGAATAAGATGCTTGCTGAAAAGAAACAAGAGCAAACATTGTTTTGTTATTCAGAAAATCAAACGATTCCTTTATGGTTAACAGATCCGGGACATATTCCAAAAGACTGGATTATTGACAAGGATGTTTTTAAAACATTAAAGAGACTTCAAGTGCCGATAGGTGTTTTTTACCGAGATGTGTATTGGAAATTCGATGAATTATATCCTTTGAAGGGTATCAAAAAAACGGTTATGAAGACTATTTATAGGATGGAAGAAAGATTCTATGAGAAGTATGTTCATACACTGTTTCTTCCAAGTGATGCTATGGGAAAGTACGTAGCTATCAATACTAACAAAATGGCTCTTCCACCGGGAGGTCGCTTTACTGAGTTGAATGACAACAACCGGGAAATGCAAAAACCGTTTAAAGGTATTTATGTAGGAGGCATTAATAACGAGGACTACGGCTTGCCGACACTCGTGGATGCTTATGCCCTGCTAAATAAAAAAGAGGTGCTAGGTAAATTAGTTATTGTATGTCGAGAAGAAGAGTACACTCAGCTCAGTGACGAGGAAAAAGATAAGATTAAACAGCCTTATATTGAGCTAAAACATGTGAGTGGAGCTGAGCTTCAGTCATTATATGAGGAAGTAGACTTTGCTTTTATCCCCCGTAAAAGATCCACCTACAACGACTTTGCAGTACCGATTAAATTAGTAGAATACTTAACAGCGAGCTTGCCTATTGTTGCAACGAATTGCTCTGCACAAGAAGACTTTATATTGTCGGGACCATACGGCGTAATAGCCGAGGATGATGCTGAGGGACTTGTGAAAGGTATGTTAGCTATTCAACCAGAATATTTACAGTTCAAACAAAATATTAAAAAAAGCTTTTTACAGCAACATTCTTGGAATGCACGTGCCGAGCAGGCTGCACAAGCGCTTATGGGAGGTAATAAAAAATGAAAATAGCTGTATTAGCTCCAAGTAAGTCTATTCATACACATAAATGGGCATTATTTTACCAATCAAAAGGTATAGATGTGAAGGTTTTTACGTTCAAGGACCATTATTCTGAAGACAATGCAAATCAAGTACCAACGGAAATATTGCCAAAAGTGTTACCTGGTAAAGCATCTTATATTGCAGCAGCACCTGCTTTAAAGAAAATGCTAAAAGAGTGGAATCCAGATATTTTGCATTCCCACTTTATCTCTAGCTATGGATTGCTAGGAGCGATTGTGGATTATAAAGTACATTTTGTTTCCGTATGGGGCAAGGATATATTTGATTTTCCAAAGAAGAACAAGCTAAATGAGAAGCTTGTGAGATTTACGTTAAGTAAAGCAACGGCTATTTGCTCGACAAGTCATATCATGGCTAAGGAAACGAATCTTTATACGAATCGTCCTGTATATGTGACACCGTTTGGAGTGGATTTAGAGAAATTCTATCCGCTAGATACGAATGAAAGTAATGACAAGATCATTGTTGGAACGGTAAAAGCATTAGAGGACAAGTATGGGATCGCTGATTTAATAAAAGGCTTTGCTAAGTTTCATATAGAGTATCCAAATTCTGAGCTACTCATTACGGGAGATGGCCCTCAACGACAAGAATATGAGCAGCTAGCAGATGAGCTTGGCATATCCAACGTTACTACATTTACCGGAAAGGTTCCGAATACAGAGGTTCCAGCTATTATTCGTAGTATGTCTATTTTCGCTGTTCCTTCCACAGAAGATAGCGAAAGCTTTGGAGTAGCCGCAGTAGAAGCGATGGCTTGTGGTGTTCCGGTAGTTGTGTCGAATGTCGGGGGATTACCGGAAGTAGTAGTGAAGGATGTCACGGGTATTGTCACTGATAAGGAAAGTCCAGATCAGCTGGCAGCTGCTTTTATAAAACTGGCCGGGAACAATGATTTAAGAGCTGGAATGGGTAAAGCAGGCGTAGCTCATGTAAAGGACAATTATAGTTGGATTGATAACGCTAATTACATGTTGTCATTATACGAAAAATATACAGAGGCTTAATAGTTAAAGTGGCCACTTAGGAAGAAAAGGTGAATTATATGATTAAGAAAGCAGTCATTCCGGCAGCAGGCTTTGGTACTCGGTTTTTACCAGCTACAAAAGCATTGCCAAAAGAAATGCTTCCAATTGTAGACAAACCAAATTTACAATATATTATCGAAGAGGCTATAGCTTCTGGGATTGAAGATATTATCATCGTTACTGGACGAAACAAAAAATCAATGGAAGATCATTTTGATAAATCCATTGAGCTGGAGTTATTGCTTAAAAATACGGGCAAGCTAGAGTTATTAAAACAAGTAGAGAACATCTCTAATTTAGTGGACATTCATTACATGAGACAAAAAGAGCCACTAGGACTTGGACATGCGATTCTTTGTACTAAAAAGTTTATTGGTAACGAACCATTTGCAGTATTGCTTCCAGATGACATCATCGATTCAGAAGTCCCAGCACTTCAACAAATGATTGCCAAGTATGAGGAAGTACATAGCAGTATTTTAGGCGTAAATGAAGTTCCAAGTGAAGATGTAAACAAATATGGAATTGTCGATTATAGTGCAGCGGAAAACGACTTATACTCAGTTAAACGACTAGTAGAGAAACCTGCTATTGAAGATGCTCCGTCCAATCAAGCTATAGTTGGACGCTATATTTTGACTCCTGGCATATTTGAAGAACTTGAAAAAGTACAGCCGGATGCAAAAGGTGAAATTCAGCTTACAGATGCTATTGATGCCTTACTGAAAAAAGAATCCATCTATTCTTATATGTTCGAAGGCAAGCGTTATGATGTTGGAGACAAGTTTGGGTTTTTGCAGGCAACATTTGACTTTGCATTAAAGCGTGACGATTTAAAGGAACCATTACTTGCTTACTTGAAGAATAAATTGAAAGATTAAACGGTGATAGCGATGCGTATTGTATATTTATGTCAACATTTTCCACCAGAAACAGGTGCACCTCAAATACGTGTGTATGAAGTAAGTAAGGAATTACTTGCTCAAGGACATGATATTCAGGTAGTTACCGCGTTTCCTCATCATCCACATGGAATTATTCCAGATGAATATAAAGGGAAAAAATATGAGTTTGAAAAATGGGATGACATCCCGGTTCACCGAACTTGGATTTATCCATCTAAAAAAGGCTCGTTTTGGAAACGCCTTGTTTCCTATTTTTCATTTACCTTTAGTTCGTTCTTTGGGTTAATGAAAACAGGGAAAGTGGACGTTATTATTGTCAATTCTCCTCCGATCTTCCTAGGATTGACTGGGTTAATTGGGGCAAAACTAAAAGGAGCCAAGTTCGTTTTTAACGTAGCGGATGTTTGGCCAGAGTCGGCTGTTAAGCTTGGGCTTGTAAAAAATAAACTGTTTATTAAGCTTGCAGAAATTCTGGAATCCTTTCTTTATAAGCATTCTTGGAAAATCGCAACTGCCACGGATGGTATTAAGTCATACATCATTAACCACTCTCAGCCAGAGGAAAAAGTATTTGTATTACCTAATGGAGTTAATACAAAATTCTTCTATCCTCAGGAAAAAAATGAAGAGTATGTAGAAAAATTTGGCCTACAGGGTAAGTTTGTTTTTGCCTACGGAGGAAACCTTGGATACGCTCAAGGGCTTGAGTTTATTTTGTATGCAGCGAAAAAAATGCAGGAAACTGTTCCACATGCTCACTTTCTTATTGCAGGAGCAGGACCGGAAGAAGAAAAGCTTCATAAGCTAAAAGGTGAGCTTGGTTTACAAAACACTACATTTTTAGGACATCTTCCTTTGAAGGAAATGCCAAAATTATTTTCAGTAACAGATGTAAGTATAGTTCCACTTCGTGACATACAATTATTTGAGGGCGCACGTCCATCGAAAATTTTTCCTGCAGCAGCATCTGGAGTACCAGTGCTATATTGTGGTAAAGGGGAAAGTGCAAAAATCATTACAGAAAATAATATAGGATTAGTAGCTCAACCAGAAAATGTTGACTCAATGTCTGAAAAAATGTTTGAATTTGTAGAAATGAAGGTAAATGATAGAAAAGCTATGGAAGAAAACGGTAGACGATTAGCAGAAGACGAATATAGCTGGACTACAATTGTAAATGACTTGTTACAAAATATTACTCAAAAGTAATATTCTTTACGATATACACCATCCTTTAAATTATGTATAATTGGTAAGATAAAATTTAAAAGTAAAGTAGGGAATTATTATGACTACTTCACGCCAAAACAAGAGAAAAAACAAGACGAGAAGAAAAATTTTATATACTGTACTGATCGTTGCGATGGTGTTATTGTCTGGAGTTATCGTATTTGCTACTAATTTGTCGTTTCAGACAAAGAACGCTGTTAACAAAATCTATGAGCCACTAGATCGTGAAAAGGAAGAACAAAACGAGGCAATAGAGAAGTTCGACAATGCAAAGGCAGAAGATTCAGCGTTTACTATTTTATTGGCCGGTATTGAGAATGAAGAAAAAGCTAAATACGGCCGTTCAGATGTGCTTTTAGTTGCAACAGTAAATCCTAAGACAAATAAGATATCCATGGTAAGTATTCCACGTGATACAAGAGTTTATATTCCTGACCTAGGGTATAACGATAAGATAAACCATTCCTACGCGAATGGTGGTATTAACTATACGATTAATACAATTGAAGAAATGTTAGATATTCCGATAGATTACTATGTTTCGACAGACTTCCAAGGCTTTGAAGATATTGTTGATACGGTAGGCGGAATTGATGTAGATGTGCCATTTACATTTAAAGCACAGTTAACAGGTAGCTTAAAGTGGAAAACGTACACAGAAGGCCCTATGGAACTTAACGGTAACGAAGCTCTTGCTTATGTACGTATGAGAAAAAGCGATCCACAAGGTGACATTGGTCGTAATAATAGACAAAAGCAAGTAATTAAAGAAATTATTGATAGAGGCACGAGCATATCAAATATTACTAAAATAGATGATATGATTGAA
>NZ_JBAEAP010000375.1:0-6028 GCF_056205495.1 Psychrobacillus sp.
ATTGTTATAATGATGGGGATGACATTTAGTGATTGAGCCTTATCTTTCAATATAGTAGTTCAGCTCCTTTTTAAAAGACAATACTAATCAAGATAAAGATATCTTTGTTAAGTTATGCATGAGATTATGAAATAATGTAGGTAGTGATATTTCGAAAATATGATAGAAGTATATTCACAATATAATGACTCAATTCATAAATTTGATTTGCAATGACAGGTAATGTCATACTGCTCAACCCAAGAAAAATCTGCCAGAGTGGAAATAAATCCCGTTTATTATTGAGGGAAATACTTACTTCAATAAGGCATCACACAATTCGCGAATCCAGTATATAGTAAAAATTAAGGTGATATAACATTTTTTAGTTCCAGTATAATCCACTTAAAGGACTTATCTATTACTTTTCCATAAATCTGAAACTTTCTCAGATAAAAACTGTCTAATACCTTAAAGGAGTGAACAAAATGAAAAAAATGTTTTGGAGTATGTTAACTATTTTTACAATCTTATTCCTTGCTAGCTGCGGAACTAATAATGATAATGACCCAACAACAGGCAGTGAAGAGCAAGAAAAAGAAGCAAAGGTCTCTACCCAATTAAATGTTGATGCTAATGGAGAAGCAATGCTCCTTATTAAAAACCCTGCGGATAATGAAATGACACTAACCTTTCCAAGCGGACAGGAGGTAGAGTATCAGCTACTAGATCAAGACAAAAATGTCGTGTATACGTATTCTGCCAATAAAAACTTTACACAAGCAATTCAGGAAAAGAAACTAAAGCCTAATGAAGAGATTTCCGTTAAGCTTGATTTGGAAAATGAACTAGCAGAAGTACCTGCCGGAAAGTACAAACTAGTTGTTTGGTCTATGGCATCTGAATTGAGCGATCAAAAGGTTGAATCTGATTATGAATGGGCTGGAACTGAACAAGCAGAAGAGAGTGCACCTCCTGCCGGTGAAAATGATAAAATTACTTTATACAAAGAAGATGCTAATGCTGAATTTGTAGAACCTTATGAGGTGGAAATTGATCCATCTGGAGATAAAGTGAAGCAAATATTTGAAGAAATTGACGCAGCAAATGTAGGATTACTAGAATATCGTTTTGAGAATGACGAGAAAAAACTAGTTTTAGTAATGGATAAGGCTACTGAAAATGTTCAAGGAACTGCTGGAGAATACCTATTTTTAGGCAAAGTCCTCCATTCTTACTTTGAAAACTACCCTAAACTAGAAGAAATTGATTTTGTTAAAGAAGATGGTACACCTGTTGAACTATCACATATGGGAGCTGTATCCACCTTCACACGCGATGAGCAATATACAAAACCAAATTAAAAGTAATACGCTTTGTTAAATTTATTGATTGATTTTGACTAACTTTTTTATAGTGACTGTAAATATAAACAAAGGAACTTTCAAGTGGCTATTAAGAACATAAACTAGATTATGAAATTGAGGTTGGTGACAGCTTTTAGCTTTGTTTATGCGAGTAAATTTATTAGCGCTTTCTCGATGCTAAAGCTGTTCCCATTTATTGATTGTAGCGGCAGGTGGCGACTCCAACGGGATGAGTAAGTCAGATAAGACATCACAACCACGCGCGCTAGCGATGGGTGATGGCTTATCGCTAACCCCGTGGAAAGCGGCAGGCTAGTACGGAAATCAATTCTACCCTCTGATCTAATTTCTTTATATCATAAATCAACCCTACCCTTTAACATAGCCAAATAATAAAAGAGCTTGGATTCCTTCCAAGCTCTTTTTTGATCTATTCACTTCTATCATTCAGACAACGTTCACATTCAAATAATGGAGATTCGACTTGCTCTTGGATGACGCATCCACATTCGCGACAAATCTTTGGATTTTTTTCACTCGTTGGCTTATTCATTCCAATCACCTCCTATAATTTTGCATAGCCTGGAATAGTTAAAAATTCAATGAAGTTATCCTCTTTCACTAATGTCAAAAATAGCTCTGCTGCTTCCATATATCTACCTGCCAAATAAATGTCATTACCAAAGTCGGCTTTTAACTTTCCTAGTTCCTCTGTTAATACCTGCTCCACAAGTGGCATCGTTATCTTTCGGCCGTCCTCTAGCTTTCCTTCTGGATGTCGAACCCATTGCCATACTTGTGTACGAGAAATTTCTGCAGTCGCTGCATCCTCCATCAGGTTGTTAATAGGTGCAGCTCCGTTGCCTCGTAGCCATGAAGCAATGTATTGAACTCCAACGCTACAGTTTAGACGGAGTCCTTCTTCGGTGATTGTTCCAGTTGGTACTTCGAGTAGGTTGTCTGCAGTTACCTGAACGTCCTCTCGTTTACGGTGGATTTGGTTAGGCGTTGGCATATACTCGTCGAATTGCTCCCAAGCAACTGGTACAAGTCCCGGGTGTGCTACCCAAGTTCCATCGTGTCCATCCGAAGCTTCTCTTCTTTTGTCTTCTCGAACCTTTGCAAATGCCGCCTCGTTTGCTTCCTCATCATTCTTAATAGGAATTTGAGCTGCCATTCCCCCGATAGCTGAAGCATTACGTTTATGACAGGTTTGAATACAAAGCTGTGTATACGCTCTCATAAATGGTGACGTCATGGTCACTTGGCCTCGGTCAGGTAAAATAACCTCTGGTTGGTTGCGAAGACGTTTGATGTAGCTAAAAATATAATCCCAGCGTCCACAATTTAAGCCTGCAGAATGATCTTTTAGTTCGTATAAAATCTCATCCATTTCAAAGGCAGCCATAATTGTTTCTATCAATACCGTTGCTTTTATAGTTCCTTGTTGGATCCCTAGCTTCTCCTGCGCAAAGATAAAGATATCATTCCATAGTCTTGCCTCTAGATGACTTTCTAGCTTTGGCAGATAAAAATATGGTCCTGTTCCACGTTCAATTGCCTCTTTCGCGTTGTGGAAAAAATATAATCCAAAGTCAAAGAAGCTACCAGAAATCGGCTTACCATCGATATGAATATTCTTCTCCATCAGATGGAGACCACGAGGACGAACTAATAACACTGCTGTTTCATCCTTTAAGTGATAGCTTTTACCAGTCTCAGGTTGCGTATAAGAAATCGTCTTTCTTACTGCGTCTCTCATATTAATCTGGCCTTCAATCATATTCTCCCATGTAGGAGATGTTGCATCCTCAAAGCAAGCCATGAATGCTTTTGCTCCAGAGTTTAGGGCATTAATAACCATTTTTCGATTGACTGGTCCAGTAATCTCTACCCTTCTATCCTGTAAATCCTTAGGGAGTGGAGCTATTGTCCAGTCCCCTTCTCGAATATGCTTTGTTTCTGTAAGAAAATCTAATTTTTCTCCATTATCTAGTCTTTCCTGGCGATCTCTCCGAGCAATGAGCAAATCCTTTCGTCGATCATCAAATGTTTGATGAAGAGAAGCGACGAATTCCAATGCTTCTGGTGTTAAAATCTCATGCATTCCTTCCACGTCATTACCAACAATTTCAATCTTTTTTTCAGTTATTTGTTCCATTCCTTTACCCTCCCATTTCTTCAATGATCAAGCAAATTGTGCTGTTTCAGTTGAACCTTTCATGGCAGTCGTAGAGGAAGTACCACCGGAAACGACTTGAGAAACCTCATCAAAGTATCCAGTACCAACCTCACGCTGATGTTTGGTAGCAGTATACCCCTTTGATTCGTTCGCAAACTCTGCCTGCTGCAATTTGGAGTATGCAGCCATCCCTTTCGTTTTGTACTCATGAGCAAGCTCAAACATACTGTGGTTCAATGAATGGAATCCAGCAAGTGTGACGAATTGGAACTTGTAGCCCATCTTACCTAGCTCTACTTGATACTTAGCAATCGTCTCTTCATCTAAGTTTGCCTTCCAGTTAAATGATGGAGAACAGTTGTATGCAAGCATTTTATCTGGATACTTGGCATGAATTGCATCCGCAAATTGCTTTGCTTCCTCTAGGCTCGGGTGGGAGGTTTCGCACCATACTAGATCTGCATATGGAGCATAAGCCAATCCACGAGCGATTGCTTGTTCTATACCAGCCTTCGTACGATAGAAGCCTTCTGGAGTTCTTTCTCCCGTAATAAATTCATGGTCACGTGGATCAATATCACTTGTCACCATATCTGCAGCGTCTGCATCTGTACGTGCGATTAAAACAGTAGGGACGCCAGATACGTCAGCTGCTAAACGAGCTGCCACTAGATTACGGATAGCATTTTGTGTTGGAAGAAGTACTTTACCTCCAAGATGACCGCACTTCTTTTCTGATGCTAGCTGGTCTTCTAAGTGAACACCAGCTGCTCCTGCTTCAATCATTCCTTTGATTAGCTCAAATACGTTCAGTGGGCCACCAAAACCTGCTTCAGCGTCTGCCACAATCGGTGCGAACCAGTCAAACTCATCCTCGCGCCCTTCCGCTTGGTCAATTTGGTCTGCTCGCTGAAGCGCTTGGTTTATACGTTTAACTACTGCAGGAACACTATTTGCCGGGTAAAGGCTTTGGTCAGGATACATTTGTCCGGAAAGGTTAGCATCGGCTGCTACCTGCCAGCCACTCAAGTAAATCGCTTGTAGTCCTGCTTTTACCTGCTGTACTGCCTGGTTTCCAGTTAGAGCTCCTAAGGCATTTATAAAATCTTCTTTATGAAGGGAATTCCATAGACGTTCTGCTCCCTTGCGCGCTAATGTATGCTCGATTTGTAGTGATCCACGTAGCTTAATAACCTCTTCAGGAGTATAAGGACGTTCTATTCCCTTCCAACGGTTATCCTCTTCCCATTGCTTTTTAAGCTCTTCTACTTGCTGTTGTCTTTTTGTCATTAATCAACACACCTCTCTGAAATTTTTTGATAATTAAAAATATGTCTTTTTTACTGTATCATAACAGCTTCTTTTCTTGTAATCTAATATATAACAGAATGGTTTATTCTGTATCGGTTTTTGGATAAGATACTTTTTTTCAAGGATGAACAAGAAATAAGAAAGACGAATGGGAGAATTTTAAACTGGAGGTGTATGTATGGAAATAACGAAAGACCAATTAAAGAGGTATAGCAATCTATTAGAAGAATGGATTCCTAAAGAGGCTTCCATTGCAATTGCCATTAAAGACCAGTACATCTATTATTATGCCGGCGAGCATGACCTGCAATTGCAGGAAGGACAGAAGGTTCAGCCAGGAAGCATTGCTGATTTAGTTTTAAAAAATGGCTGTCGAACAGAAGCTGTATTAGACGATAATTTGTTTCAAATCCCTTACTACGGAGTGGGCTATCCTATCGAGATTAATGGTGAAAATGCTGTATTAGTTGTTATCCTCCCACCAAAGCATGCTGTTTCAAAGCAATCGCTGGTTCGATTTCTTACAGGAAAAAAAGAAGATGAATGGAAGCCTGTACCTATTGAAAAAATAGAATACCTGGAAAGCTTGCAAAAAAAGATTTGGTTTTATGCAGAGGGTGAGGCTTATAAAACGACTATCCCTTTAAAGGATCTTCAAAGAAAACTGCCTGATAATTTTATAAGAATTCATCGTTCTTATATCGTTAATATCTCATTTATCGATCGAATCATTCGAGACTTTTCCTCCAATTTATTAGTTGTATTAACCGATGATACAGAATTGCCGATTAGCCAATCTTATATGGCTGAGGTGAGGGCTGTTTTAGGATTTTAAAAGAAGAGATCATAAGCCTCTACCAATAGACATAATTAAAAGAGCTACCATTTTAGGAAGCTCTTTTTAGGTTGCCAAATATCATTTGTTTTCTCCAAACAATTTCTTTATTATAAAAAATAAGTCAACCGTTGGAGGATAATCATGGAAATTTTAAGTACTTATATAGCAGCCACGAACACACATGACTTTGAACAGGTCCGTAAAGTATTGCACAACAATGCCGTTTATTTTTTCTCTGACCAGACCTGTACTACCCATCAAGAGATACAGAATTACTTTGAAAAAGCTTGGACTGTTGTAAAAGATGAAAACTACGAGGCTCGTGATGTCCATTGGCTCCATCAAGGTGAA
>NZ_JBAEAP010000376.1:0-3810 GCF_056205495.1 Psychrobacillus sp.
ATAAATCATATTAGAGCAACCTACCTCCAATAAGTACTGTGCAATTTGTTTACTCGCTTCTAAATTGTTACAGCATACAGAATAAAACTTATTACCATCAATCTTTCTATTAAACAAAGCTAAAGGAATTCTGTTATTAAATAGATCCTCGTTTGCTTGCAAAGACAACGTGGCATCCGTAATAATGACACCTGCAACATTATAGTTAAGTAATATATCAATATCCTTCTGTTGAATCTCATCGTTATTTGTATACACAAATAAAATGCTGTAGCCCAACTTTTTAAATGCGGTTGTAAATTGCTTTAATACCTGTGGATAAAAAGGATTCTGTACTCCCTTCATAACTAAACCAATTATTTTTGTTCTATTTGTAATTAGACTACGGGCAAATTCATTCGGTCTATAACCTAATTCCTTAGCTGCAGCCATTACCTTCTCACGAGTTTTTTGAGACACAGTCGCCCCTTTAAAATAAACACGCGAGACAGAGGATTGAGAAACGCCGGCAAGCTTCGCAACATCCTTTGCAGTAACTCCTTGATTCATCTTACTCACTACCTTCACAAAAGTTTAATTATTTCAAACTATACAATAATATTGTTTTTTTGGAAATAATAAACACTAATCTCTGCTAAAAGATTAGTGTTTACCAACAGCTTTAATCTTCACCTTTCTTCCCCTTAAACAACAACGATCCTCCCACTAGAAAAACACCACTAAAAAGAAACACGCCTGCCATTCCAACAGAGCCTCCAATTACCCCAAAAAAAGCTGGTGCAATGAGCTGAAATAAGCGATTTATAGTTATTCGTAGCCCTAAAACTTCCCCTGTCCTTTCTGGTGGAGATGCATTATAAGTAGTTGTCATGGAGATTGGCTGTCCACACCCTAATCCTAATCCCATCAAGATAGCAAGAAAAGCAATTAATAGCACGGAGCTTGTCAAAGGTAACAATAAAAAGGCAATCCCTGCGACAAATATGGATACGAATAAGATAAACTCCCTCTTATATATTTCTAAAAGCTTTGGTAAAACAAAACGGACAAACATGGTTGCTAATCCCTGGAGCGCTATAATCCAACCTATTGTAGACGTAGACAAGTTCATTTGCTTTCCTAATAACGGAAAGTAGGCAACAAAGATGTCTTTTGAATAAAGAACTAAGGCACTGGAGAACAATGCCCTTCTTATTAACGGGCTTTCTAATAGCTTTATAGAGTCAATCATTTTAGTTGGCTTTCTATGTATTTGTTGCTCTGCTTTAGGGATTTTTAAAGAAAAGATAATACCAGCTAATCCTATCCCCACGCATACTATATAAACAATTTGAAAGGATATATGTTCAGATAAGTATCCACCCATTAGAGGACCTACTACAGCTCCAAAAGCAACACACAAACTGAACATACTGAAATAATAGTCTCTATTTTTTTTCGTTGTTTGGTGACCTAACTGATTTTGTAACGCAATAGGTATACTTATATTCCCTATCCCTAACAGTAACTGACTTGCAAACAAAGACCATATAGTTGAAAAAGCAGCTGGAACAATCATTCCGGCTATAAGGCTAACAAACCCTATAATAATAGGGAGCCTATCTCCTATTTTATCTATTATTTTGCCGGCATGAATCGATAATATTAGTGGTAAAAAGGCAAACGTAGAGGTTAGAATACCAATTATCCAAATCGATGCCCCATACTCATCGGCAGAGAGTGTAATGACAGGCCTAGTTGCATTTACTACAGTATGAAATAAGAATATTAATAGTAAGACTCCTCTTAGATTCATATATCTCCCCTCAATCACATTATGTATAGTTCAATATTATATCAATACATAAGCCACTATGTTTAAAAGAATGTTGACCATTTGTTTATAAGCTTGGCTATAATAATGGTAGTCATACAATACATTTAAACCAAATATAGTTTAAAAAGGGGCAGAAGAATATGAAGGAATTAACAGAAGAAATTTTGGAGTTTAACCAAAAAAGAGGTTGGGTTCGTAATACCGATGCTCGTAGTCTCGCGATCTCTATATCTTTAGAAGCTAGTGAACTGTTAGAGCACTTTCAATGGCGTACCCCAGAAGAAGCTATAGCAAACGATAAACAAGGCATTGAAGAAGAAGCGGCAGATGTTCTAATCTACCTATTGCAGCTAGCCAGCGTATTGGACATAGATTTAAAAGAAGCGGCTAAAAAGAAAATACAAAAGAATGCTATAAAATATCCTTTACCTAACTAAGACAATGAGGCTGAGACAACCAGATGGAAGAAATAATGCTCCTTTCCTTTTACTTTTAGAAAATGGAAGGAGCTATTGTTTTTCATTACGCAGAATGCTTTAGGGTAAGATATGAGCTATCTCCATGTAATCTTTTATGTTATGACGTCTATCCTAGTGCTAAATTATGAACTCACTTATTAAACGTACGGATTACATCTTGAACTAACGACCAAATCTCATAGTTGTAATCTGGATCGACTATATACCAGTACTGTATATCTCTAATAAAGGCCTGCCTTTCCTCTCTCGTTGCCTCTTGAAGGAATTGTTGCATTCTTAATAACTCTTGTGAATCACTTATTCTACTCTCTGAAAATTCATATCTGTTTCCTCCAGTATCCCCTATGACTCCTAAACCATCAAAGGTTGCGATAACTACTTTCTCTTTCCTTTTTTCCTTTGCTGCGGAAATAGTAGCTATAATATCTACCTTTTCCGCTTCCGGATAGATGTCTTTTAATGCAAAGAAAACTTTGTCTTGTTTTATTTTCCATGAACTTGGAAGGTCGGTCATATATTCATCTAATATTGCCTCTTCTTGTTCTTTGTTTGAGATAATAGCTAATTGCTCCAGCAACTCTACATAGGGTACGGAACATACTAGACGAATAAACTCGTAGAAATTATTCGCGACATAACGAACTGGTGGGTCGTTAGTAGGCGATACGCATACTATAGCAGCTTCCATTACATCTCCAACCTTCTGAAAGTCAGTCAAAAAACCAAAGTGAATGCCATCCCCTCCACTTTCTGCAAAGGGTATTAAATCAGGCGGTGTAATCGAGTAAGGCGACTGCTCGGTGGCTGGTATGAATCCGATCATACTTAACGATAAATCTTCCTTGTTAAGGTTCTCATCTAGCTGAATGAGTTGTAAGATTTCTTTCGGGATTGAGTAATTTCCATAAGCTTCTTTTAAGTCATCAGACATAATCTTTGCTCCCTCTACATAATATTTATTAGTCTCCTATTCTATAATCTCAGCAAAATACCCTTTCAACTTTTTTACTTATAGCTCTAACAATCTCAAATTGGAGGAATTAGGATGAAAACTAAAACTACAAAAGTTTTAATTGCATTTACGGCCCTGGGTTTATTCAATACTTCATATGCCAATGTTACAGAGGCACAAACCAAGAACCCTATAATTCAGGTAGCCACACAAAATAACCACGTCCTAACAGACAAAATAGCTGTTGGCTTGGCAGCTAAATATCAGGAAGCATATCTATTTATAAGTAGTGGAGGGGGGTATCAGAATCGGGAATATAATACATTCCTTTTTAATGACTTAGCTTACCGTTACTTATCCAGTAAGATTGATACTAAAGGTGAACTTATGGCCTATCTAACTCAAACAATGACTTCTCAAATAGCTGAACAGCTAATAGAAGATTTAGAAATCATAGAATATAAAGGGAAGCTTGCACAACAAGAAACTGACATTGGCTCCCTCGAGGACTGGGGAAAAGCGAATGCAGAAATTGTTAAAAAAGAAAAAAACAAAATTAAATA
>NZ_JBAEAP010000377.1:0-1744 GCF_056205495.1 Psychrobacillus sp.
TTGATTACTTAGTGCCTCCAGCATATCATCTGTATTTAAAGGTCTTTCGTTCCCAGTAGTTAAAATTTCAGAAAGGACATTTTCTGATGCAATTTCTATGACGTTTTCAATATCTGCTCCAGAGAAAAACTCTGTTTTTTGGGCTAACAGCTCTACATTAATATTTTCCGCATACCGATCGCCCAGCTTAAGCTGGAAGATCTGCTTCCTCGCTTCTTCATCTGGAGGTGCAACAAATATGAGTCTGTCAAATCTTCCTGGACGCTTGAGTGCATTATCTACATCCCATGGAGTATTAGTAGCAGCCATGACTAGCACTTCATCTGTACTTGTATCAATACCCTCCATTTCGGAAAGAAATGTATCAATTATCCCCCTATGAGTTGCAGAGGATTTTGAACGGCTAAAGCCGATTGTATCTACCTCATCAAAGAACATAATGCTTGGTTTCTGAAAGCGCGCTTTGTCAAAGATGCCCTTTAAATTTCTTTCGCTAACACCTATGTAAGGATCAATGATGTCTGTAATATGCACCGGATAGAAGTTTGCTTTACATTCTCCCGCTGTTGCTCTTGCAATAAATGTTTTACCACAACCTGGAGGACCATAAAGTAAAACCCCACCCCCTGACTTTTTCTTAAACTTTGCAAACAACCCTTTATTATAGAAGGGACTTATAATGCGGAGTGTAATCGTTTTCTTCAAATCCTCTAAGCCAGCAACGTCTTCAAACGTAACATGATGAGATTTCTTTTGAACTGTCTTAGGCTTCTCTTCTCCATCGATTACCTTTAACTTTGTCTTTAATAGACTCAAGTTATCTTTTTGATCAACCGAATAATCTGCTTCTTCTTGTACTACTTGCACCTCATCTACTTCTTCCATTTCTTCTACATCTATCGAATCTTCCTGTACGTTAATAGTCACAACCGTTTCATTGGTCAGTGGTTCTTGCAATTTCATACTTACGATAGATAATTCTTGAATTATTTCCTTTCGAAGTTCATCGTCTTCACAGCAAGAAAGAGCAGTAGATAGGGATTGCACTGCCTCAAAAAGATTGCCACTTTCTGCTTGTTCCTTCGCTAGCCAATAATGTGCTTGAGGGTCTTGAGGGCTTTGTTCTACCATCTGATGGAGCCATTTTATTTTTTCCACTTACTCACCTTCTTCTCTTTAATAATAATTTCACTATTGGTTCTGACACCCAAATATAAATACAAAATACAACGTATAAAGAAAATAAAGCTCCTCCTGCAGTATCAAAATCTAATGAAAACAAGAGAATAGAGACACCAATGCCCACAATCCATGTATAGTGCATACCTATTTTATGAGCCCAGCGACTAATGGCTAGTAATGGATGGTTTATAATCTCTAATTCTTGAAGAATATTTAATAGCTTCTCATTATTCGGATCTAATGCAAATGCTTGGCGAAAATATTCCTCTGCCTCTTTTGTTTTATTTCGATTTTTGGCTGTTACCCCTAAGTGAAGAAGTTTGTTCAGTTCGTTATCATTTGAATTAATATAAGTTTGAATGGTATCTAAATGATCTTTTTCTTTTTTTTCGTCACCTTCGATTAAATAATGTAACCGTAGAATACGTCCGTCCTCTGGATCTAATTCAATCGCTTTTTTTATTAACCTCGAAGCCTTTTTATTTTGACCTACACTCTTCATCAAATAAGCGTAGCTAGCATGAACATCTGCATTATTAGGATTTAATCGAAGTGCTTCAAG
>NZ_JBAEAP010000378.1:0-1925 GCF_056205495.1 Psychrobacillus sp.
CAACAGAAAAAGATGTAACAAAATCTGCAACATACAAAGTACCGGATAGTAAAGTTGCAACAGTAAAAAATGGTCTAATAACAGCCCAAAAAGCAGGTAACACAACAGTAAAAGTTCAATACGGTAAAAATGAACTAACTGTACAAGTAACTGTTAAAGATCCAACTGTAACACTTTCTGCGAATATGACCGAGGTTAATTTAGAACCAGGAAAAGATACTCGGTTAAAAATCAATCAAGTAACCACATCTTTGGATGGAAAAATAAAAGAGCAAGATGTAACAATGTTAGCAACTTATAAAGTGGCAAATAATAAGGTAGCAACCGTTAGTAATGGTGTAGTAAAAGGAAAAGCTGCAGGTAATACAACAATTACAGTCAAATTTGGAAATAATGAATTGACAGTAAAGGTGACAGTATCAGAACCAACACTAACACTAAGCATAGACAAAACAGAGATTAATCTTGAACCTGGAAAACAGTCACAACTTAAAGTGATGGAAGTAGCTACTTCAGCAGATGGAAAGGTAACGGAAAAAGATGTTACTTCTAAGTCAAGTTATGTAGTTTCCAATACGAAAGTTGTTTCTGTAAGTAATGGGATAGTAAAAGCAAAAGGTGCTGGAAATGCAACAATTACCGTTAAATATGGTAAAAATTCATTAAAAGTTGATGTAACAGTTACAGAACCAAAAGTGTCATTAAGTGTAGACAAAAATCCAATTAATTTGGAACCAGGAAAAGCAATACAGCTAACCGTTAAAGAAATAACAACATCAGCAGATGGGAAAACTTCTGAACGAGATGTTACATTTGCCTCAACTTATAAAGTGAAAGATAGCAAAGTAGCTACTGTAAATAGAGGCTTAGTAAAAACAAAGGCTATAGGATCAACAATCATAACTATTAAGTATGGTAAAAATGAGCTAACAGTTAATGTATCTGTTGCAGAGCCAGAAGTAACATTAAAAGCCGATATGTTAAAACTAGATTTAAAACCTGGAACAGAAACACAACTTACAATAACAGAAGTTACTACAACAGGTGAGGGCAAAACAGAAAAAGATGTTACGAGAGCTGCTAAGTATAAAGCTGAAGACGATGAAATAGTTTCCGTAATCAATGGCTTAGTAAAGGCGAAAAACTACGGAGAAACTACTATCACTGTTAAATATGGGGATAAAGAAATAACAGTAGTTGTGGTTGTATCTGATCAAGGAAAAATGGGTATTAAATCAGTGGATATGGATTTAAATACATCCAACTAAAGGAAAAATTAAAAAATCAAAAAGAAGTAGCAGACGTAGAAACGTCTTGCTGCTTCTTTTTTGATAGGGAGCGTTGTGTTTGTCCTTGTGTCACACACAATTTCCAGGGATTTTGAGGTTTTAATGATAGAAATTAGATTCGGTGTTAAATCTGCTTCTGGTGATTTCTCATTTTTTGTATGAGCCATATAAACAGGTAAACATAAAGTAGGGCCACTCCAATTATAAGTGCCAATGCAATTTTTGAGAATAAACTATCATTCCATGTTAGGATCAAACCTGCTTGCGCTACGAGCATACATACAAAAATAGTGATATAGAAATACAACATCCTTTGGTACATGTTTTTTATAGAGGATGGGTCAGAATAGATTCGTTTATCGCCAATTGCATTTTTGTCTGCACGAAAATAATGATACTGCGAAATCACGGTTTCGATATGCTCCCATCCAGAATGTTTATAGAGCTCAAAATACTCCTCACCCGCATCCTGAAAGTCTAATTGATAAATATAAGATTTCTCGTTGTCTACTTCAAAATAGTAAAAGAAAGATTTGTATTTGAAAAAATGTAATCCTTTAGAAGACATTTCCGTAAGCCACTTTGCTTCTTTTTCAATGTCATTGGCAAGAAAGATCTTAAATTTCTTAATCGATT
>NZ_JBAEAP010000379.1:0-3315 GCF_056205495.1 Psychrobacillus sp.
GGCACATTCTTTATAAGAAGAAGACCTAAAATGATCATAAAAGTAGGTCCAATTAGTAAAATAAGCTGTTTAACCATATAACCTCCTAATTTTTTTGAAATTTATTAAGCTTTGTTAAAGTTATTGGTTGATTTTGACTAACAATTCTTTTTTATAGTGACTGTAAACATAAACAATTGAACTTTCAAATGGCTATTAAGAACAGATGGCTTATCGCTCACCCCGTGGAAATCGTCCGGCTGGGGCGAAAAATCAATTCTACTCTCTCATCAAAGATTTTTTTGGATTATAAATCAACCCTACCCTTTAACATAGTCATTTATCATAAGAAAAAAGACTTGGTAATGCACCAAGTCTTAACCTTCCCACTTTTCTTGCTCCTGTTGTTTATAATTTTTGCCGCCTTCTTGACTGTTTTGGCCAGCGTTAACCTTTGCCTTGTCTTGTGGGGAAAGATTTAAAAGTGAGCTTGCATTACGGTAAGTTGTTGTATCATTACCTTTTCCATTTACATTTTTAGTCATTATAGATGCCTACTTTCTTTAAAAAATGGAAGCTGTTCAATAAATGCTTGGGATTCTCTGTCACTAAACTCGTGGATTAAAGCATACAGCTTCTTGATTCGGTTGTCGTATTCTTCATTAGAAAAATCATTACTATAATATTTCAATGGCACATGCGCTCTCCAAAAGGTATTCATATCTTTATGATACAGCTGATAAAACAAAGTTTCAAAAACTGGGATAATATCCTGTCTTGCCGTTATCTCATATTCCCATGGCGATTCATCTGGATACAAGTATACTCTCCGTTGACTCAACGAAACGTAAGCTTTAATTTCTGTCATATCACACATCCTTTTTGGTAGTATGTTCCCAAAATAAAAAAACATGCACCATATAAGGTACATGTTTTTCTCTTACGCTTGTACGTCTACTACTGTTCCTTTAAAAGGATGTGTAGCAGGTTGAGGCATACTCTCTAGCATTTCCACTGCTGCTACAGTTTCCATATTAAGTGCATTTTTCATAACACTCATTTGAACCGTTTGTTGTAGCTGTGCTAGCTGAGAAGACATGATGGAGTTAATATCCAAAATAATTCCCCCTTACAAGCTTATTATCGACATAAAGTTCATTTATTCCATTATTTATTGGAATCTCCTAAAAATGCATTTAACATCCATTGGTGTTTCTCGATTTTTTGATAGATGGCATTTAGAACATCCTCTGTCATATCATCTTCATCCTTAGCAGCCTCTTCCATCCCTTTTTTCAAGGACTTCATGATTTTATCAAAATCTTTTACTACTGCTTCTACCATATCCTCAGCAGTTTCTTTGTTATTTGCTTCCTTCACCTCAGAAAGCTCTAAATGCTCTTTTAACGTAGCACTTGGTTTTCCTCCTAAAGTTAATAAGCGCTCTGCTATTTCATCCATATTTAAAGTTGTTTCGTTATATAGTTCTTCAAATTTAGCATGTAGCGTAAAAAATTGTGGCCCTTTTACATACCAATGATAATTATGTAATTTTGTATACATTACTGAAAATGTTGCTACTAGATTATTTAGTTCTTTATTCAATGCTGCTGACATAAAATTGACACTCTCCTCTAAAATTATAGTTGCTTTCTCTTTTCATATACCTCTTATTTTCTTACAATAAACATAAGACATTAAAATGGAGTGAGCTAATATGGTATTTTGGATCTTAGGTATAGCAATTATATTCAGTATTGTTGGTTTTACCTTTCTATATAAATTAGCAACAAAAGAAAATATATCCGCTATTGACCCTAAACCGAAGGATACAGACGTATGAAGCGAATCCTATTAAGTATTTTTCGCTTTTATCAAAAATTTATTTCACCATTGTCTCCACCTAGCTGTCGCTTCTATCCAACATGCTCCCACTATGGAGTTGAGGCTGTAGAAAAACATGGTGCCATAAAAGGTAGCTACCTAACGGTTAAACGTATATCTAAATGTCATCCATTTCATGAGGGTGGATTTGACCCAGTTCCAGAAGAATGGCCTTTGAAGAAAAAATAATTCAAAGGCTATTTTTTCTTGCCTTTTTGAACAAAATAATGTAAGCTAATAAAGTTCTTATTCATTAAAACGTAATCATTACTATTTAGAAAGGTTGATAAATTTGAAACGTCTTTTCCTATTATGCATATTAACGTTTATTTTATTCATCGCTGCTTGTGGGAAGCAAGAAGAAGCAACCACAGCAGAAGATGGCCAATTAGATATATATACCACTGTATACCCGCTCCAATATTTTACAGAACGAATTGGAGGAAATGAAGTAAAGGTACAATCTATTTATCCACCAGGTGCCAATGAGCATACATTTGAACCTACTCAAAAGGATATGATTGCTCTGGCTGATGCTGATTTATTCTTTTACATCGGTTTGGGACTAGAAGGATTTGTGGAAAATGCAAAAAAGACTTTAGCTGAGGAAAATGTAGAAATGGTAGCCGTAATTGATGGTGTGCCAGACAGTGCTTTAAATGTGAACGAGGATGAACATGACCACCACGATAAGGAAGGTACAGATGAACATGATCACGAAGGTCATGAGGAAGATTCTGCAGAAGCAGACGAACATAATCATGATTCGGAAGAAAATGGAGATGAACATGAAGGCCATGACCACGGAGATACGGATCCACACGTATGGATTTCTCCAAAAATCAGTCAAGATCTTGCTTTAACGGTTAAAAACAAGCTAGTAAAAGCTTCACCTGAAAATGAAAAATTATTTGAAGAAAACTATCAAGCACTTGTTAGCGAGCTTCAACAATTAGATACAGACTTTGAAGAAATGTCTCACGCTGCTTCCTCTAAAACGTTTTTTGTTTCCCATGCAGCATTCGGTTATTTAGCAGACACATATGGCCTAGAACAAGTTGCTATTGCGGGCTTAAACTCTCAGCAGGAGCCTTCTCAAAAGGAGCTAACTAAGATCATTGACATGGCCAAAGAGAAAAATGTAGAGTATATTCTTTTTGAACAAAACGTAAACTCTAAGCTAACAGAAGTCATTCAAAAAGAAATTGGAGCAGAAAGTCTAGTGCTCCACAATCTAGGTGTCCTTTCTAAAGAGGATATAGCAAATGAAGAAACCTACTTTACTTTAATGCAAAAAAATCTAGAAACTTTAAAAACGGCTTTAAATTAGAACACTTTTCTAGTTAGAAACGCGAGAATGTTGAATTACCGACATTCTCGCGTTTCTTTTATTATGAAGAGTCACTTTTATTTGTTGATCTAATAATATTAGTGGTGTGACCGACCGATTAT
>NZ_JBAEAP010000380.1:0-5955 GCF_056205495.1 Psychrobacillus sp.
ACTCGAATAGTGGCCAGTTCACGACCCATAGGAAAGCATAACGGCTTTCATCGATTAGCTTTAAATCTTTACCAAGCTTCAAACGTAACGCTCCAAGTGCATCTGCAACTACTGATTTCTTGTCGGCTACAAATAGCAATAAATCTCCTGCTGCAGCATCTAGAGTTTGGATAAGCGTACTTGCTGCTTCACCTTCAAAGAATTTTGCAATAGGACCTTTAATGCCTTCCTCGTCAACTTTAAGCCATGCAAGACCTTTCGCTCCATAACGAGACGCATATTCTCCAAGGGCATCAATATCTTTACGTGAATAGTTATCTGCTGCTCCTTTAACGTTAATAGCTTTTACCTGACCGTCTGCTTCTACTGCAGATGCAAATACTTTAAAAGAACTATCCTTCACTTGCTCTGAAAGATCTGTTAGCTCTAAACCAAAACGAACATCTGGTTTATCTGATCCGAATCTTGCCATTGCTTCGTCATAATCCATTCGTGGGAATGGAATGCTAACATCTACCCCTTTAACATCCTTCATGATTTTTTGCATCATGCGCTCATTCATCTCAAGAATTTCATCCATGGATAGGAAGCTCATTTCCATATCAATTTGTGTAAATTCTGGTTGACGGTCAGCACGTAAATCTTCATCACGGAAACAGCGAGCAATTTGATAGTATTTTTCAAATCCTCCAACCATCAGCAGCTGTTTGAATAATTGTGGAGACTGAGGTAAAGCGTAAAACTCTCCTCCATGTACACGACTTGGTACTAGGTAATCTCGAGCTCCCTCTGGCGTAGACTTTGTTAAGATCGGTGTCTCTACTTCAAGGAATCCTTCATCGTCTAAGAAGCGTCTAACTGTTTTTGTAATATCTGAACGCATTTTAAATGTGTCATACATCACTGGTCTTCTTAAATCTAAATAACGATATTTTAAACGAACATCTTCCCCTGCATCTGTTTGATTTTCAATTGAAAAAGGAGGATTTTTTGCCTCGTTGATAATGGAAATTTCATTTGCTTGAACCTCAATTGCACCAGAAGGGATGTTGCGATTTATTTGATTTTCTGCACGTGCAACGACAGTCCCTTTAATTTCAATGATAAATTCGTTTCTTAACGTATTTGCCACCTGTAGAGCTGTTTCTGAAAATTCTGGATTAAATACAACTTGTACAATACCAGTACGGTCTCTCACATCAACGAAAATAAGTCCGCCCAAATCTCTTCGTTTTTGAACCCAACCGATTAGTTGAACCGATTCACCTATATGTTGTTCGTTTAGTTGTCCACTTGTATGCGTTCTGTTCATGATTATTTTGCCTCCGTTAATTTTTTAACTTCATCTATTAAAGATGTAAATGGTACTAGCTGTTGAGTCCCGGTAGTTAAATCTTTTAACATAACACTTTGTTTTTCTAGTTCATCTTCACCGATTACAATCACTGCTTTTGCTTTTAATCGGTCCGCTGATTTCATCTGAGCCTTTACTTTACGGTCTAAATAGTCCATATCAGCAGAAATTTTGTTTTGACGCAGCTCAAAGGTAAGCTCTGTCACTTTTTTCTTAGCCTCCTCACCCATAGCCACTAGGTAAACATCTAGTGAAGTATGGTCTGGAAACGCAATTTTTTCTGCCTCCATCGCAAGTAGGAGTCTTTCAATGCTCATCGCATAACCGATACCCGGAGAATCTGGCCCACCTAGCTCCGCTACTAAGCCGTTATATCTTCCTCCACCAGCTAGCGTAGTGATCGCACCAAATCCCTCAGCAGTACTCATAATTTCAAATGCAGTGTGATTATAATAGTCTAGTCCTCGTACTAAATTAGGATCTACCTCAAACTCTATATTTAACGTGGTTAAGTAATCTTTTACTTTTTCAAAATATGCTGCAGATTCTTCATTTAAAAAATCTGTTAAAGATGGTGCTGTTGCCATCAAAGGATTGTTACGATCTACCTTACAGTCTAAAATTCGCAGTGGATTTTTTTGCAATCTATTTTGGCAATCAGAGCAAAATTCCTCGATATGCGGTTCAAAGTGGTTCACTAAAGCTTCTCGGTGAGCGATTCGACTTTCTGTATCCCCTAATGAGTTAATCACTAGTTTCAAGCTTTTTAAACCAGCTTTTTTATAGATCGACATAGCTAGAGATATTACTTCAGCATCGATTGCTGGGTCAGCACTACCGATTGCCTCCATACCAAATTGAACGAATTGACGATATCTACCAGCTTGTTGACGCTCATAGCGGAACATAGGTCCCATGTAATATAGCTTTACTGGCTGATCAGGATATCCAAACATCTTATGCTCTACAAATGACCGTACAACTGATGCTGTTCCTTCAGGTCTTAACGTAAGTGATCGATTTCCTCTATCCTGAAACGTGTACATTTCTTTTTGGACGATATCAGTTGTATCTCCTACTCCTCTAGTAAAGAGTTCAGTATGCTCAAAGACAGGTGTTCTAATTTCTTTGTAGTGAAACATACGACACTCGTCTCTTATTAAATCTTCTACTATCTGCCACTTTGCTGTTTCAGATGGCAAGATATCTTGTGTTCCTCTTGGTAATTTAATATCCATTATGTTGGACTCCCTTCAAATACAAATAAAAAAAGCCCTCATCCCTTGCATATAGCAAGGGACGAGAGCTTTTAAGCTTCCGCGGTTCCACCCTAGTTGGTTAATATAATTAACCCTCTCAACGCTGGATAACGGCCAGATCCGTTTTTGCCTACTAAAGAAGACTCTTTCGACAAAAAACCTCTCGAATGTTGTTCACTGTAGGGGTCTGTAGGAAAGATTGCAGCCACGTCTTTCCCTCTCTTGTCATTCCTTATAAACAGTTACTTTTTCGGTCAATGGTTTGTTTTAATTTTTAATTATACTTTATCATAATAACGTAAATGAAATAAGTCAACCTTTTTAAATAAATGGTAGTAATTTTTTGTTAGACTATTTACAATAAAGAGAGAGGTGATCCAATGAATAACAAAATAGTCCACAAATTGGTAACATTATTACTAGTATTTTCGCTCTTCATACCTTTTGTTAATATTCAGGTTCAAGCTCAAGAACAAGAGGCTGTAGTAAGTGTATCATCTTTAAAGGTGCGTAGTGGTCCGGGATTAACATATGACACAATTGGTTCAGTACATAAAAATGATAAACTCACAGTAGTTGGAAAAGAAAATGATTGGTTAAAAGTTAAATACAAAAATACTACTGGTTGGGTTGCTAGCTGGTATGCAACTATTGAAACGGAAGGATTAGACAATAAGCAAATTGTCTCCAAAGTAAATAATTTAAACGTTCGTACAGCACCTTCAGTTTCTTCTGCCGTTATCGGTAAATTAAATGAAGGAGAAAAGTACGTTGCACATCAATCAGAAGATGAATGGGTTGAAATTGATTACAATGGACAAAAGGGTTGGGTAAATAATACATATGTGACTATAGTGGAACATACGGCATCAAAAGCCCCAACACCGGCATCATCGATAAAAGAAAAAAAGTTTGTTATTTCTGTGGATGCTTTAAATGTACGTGCTAAACCTGACTTATCTTCAAAAAAAATAGGTCAAGTTAACAAAGGAGACCAATTTAGCGTACTTGCTACAGACCACCAATGGGTTCAAGTAGAACTTGAATCAGGAAAAAAGGGATGGCTTTATAGCTTTTATGGTAGCTTTACAAATGCAGTAGGATCTAGTTCAAAGACCACTTCATCAGAGTCCATTACTGTGCTATATAGTGGAACAAATATCCGAGCTGAGAGTAATACTAACAGCGAAGTAGTGAAAAGAGCTGCGGCCGGTGAATCATTTAAAGTCATTGAGACAATTAATGACTGGTTTAAAATCGATTTAGGAAACGGAAAAAATGGGTATATTGCTAACTGGGTAGTATCCTCCTCAGAAGAAACAAATACTCCGGAAACTTCAAAAGAAACAGAGAAAGAGCAAAAGAAAGAAAAAGTAACAAGAAAAAAAGGGACATTAAAAGGAGCAACAATTGTAATTGATGCAGGGCATGGTGGAAATGATCGTGGGACAACCGGCGCTTTAGGGACCGATGAAAAAGATATAACGCTTAAAACAGCTGAATTGCTCTCCTCTAAACTGCAAGCTGCAGGTGCTAATGTTAGGATGACCAGACAATCGGATGAATATGTAGACTTACGTAAAAGAGTTTCTATAGCGCATCAAGTGAATGCCGATGCTTTCATAAGTCTCCATTACGATGCCATTAATAATAGTTCCGTACGAGGCTATACTACGTACTACATGAACAGCCATCAAAAAGAGCTTGCTAACTACGTTCATAAAGGACTCGGTGACATGATTTCCTTAAAAAATCGTGGTGTTCAACCAGGTAACTATTTAGTACTTCGAGAAAATAAGCAGCCTGCTATTCTCATAGAATTAGGATATTTGAGCAACCCATCTGAAGAACAGCATGTAACGACGCGAGCTTTTAGGGAACAAGCAACTCATGGAATATATAATGGTATTATTGACTACTTTGATAGTCAATTGAAATAATTAAAAAGCTAATTCCTTTTAACATCCATGTAGTAAACAAAATAAGTCCTGAAAATTTTACTGTACGTAAAATTTTCAGGACTTTTAATATAAAGGCTATGTTAAAGGGTAGGGTTGATTTATGATATAAAGAATCTTAGACAGAAAGTAGAATTGATTTTTCGCCCCAGTCGGACGCTTTCCTCGAGGTGAGCGACAAGCCATCCCTCATCGCTTACGCGAGCCCTAATAAATGTATTCGCATCAACAAAGCTAAAAGCTGTCACCAACCTAAATTTCATAATCTAGTTTATGTTCTTAATAGCCATTTAAAAGTTCATTTGTTTATATTTACAGTAACTATAAAAAAGAATTGTTAGTCAAAATCAACCAATAACTTTAACAAAGCTAATATAATTAGAATTTATTCCAGTCTTGTTTTTAAGACTAAGCCTCAAGCACGATTGTCACTGGGCCATCATTAGTGAAAGTGACATCCATCATGGCTCCAAAAACCCCTGTTTCCACTTGGATTTCCTTTGCCTGTAACTTGCTATTGAACAGCTCCCAAAGTGGCTTAGCTTGTTCTGGTCTAGCGGCCTCTATAAAACTAGGACGTCTTCCTCTTTTTGTATCTGCATACAGTGTAAATTGAGAGACAGAAAGAATGGAACCATTCATTTCTTGAATGGAATGGTTCATCTTACCATCTTCATCCTCAAATAACCGTAGTCCGGCTATTTTCTCTACTAAGTAATCGACTTCTTTTTCAGTATCTGTAGTTGTGATTCCTACTAATAACATATATCCATGATCTATCTGACCAGTAATTTCGCCGTCTACTGTTACTTTTGCATTTTTACATCGTTGTAGAACTACTTTCATCTAAATTTACTCCCTTTAACTCAATTCAGTTGCTGGTTTGCATTAGTTAATAATACGCTGAACAGAATAGACATCTGATAGCTGTTTAATTCGATCCACTACCTTGTGTAGATGTGCAATATTAGAAATTAAAATAGACAGATGAATGGACGCTATATCATTATCTGATTTGCCACTAACTGCAACTATATTGGTTTTAGATTCGTTTACTACTTGAAGTACTTCGTTTAGCAAGCCTGTCCGATCAAAAGCAGACACTTCGATATCTACCTGATATTCCTTTTTCGAAGGACTATCTGATTGCTCCCATTCTACCTCAATAATACGTGAATGAGCATCATCATTTTGAACGTTTGGACAATCCGCTCTATGAACAGAAACTCCTCTACCTTTCGTGATAAATCCTACAATCGCATCCCCTGGTACTGGACTACAGCAGCGGGAAAGTCGAATAAGTAGATTTTCGATACCTTTTACTACAACGCCAGATTCTGTTGTTTTCTTAATCGTAAGCGTTTGCATTTCAGTATTAATCTTT
>NZ_JBAEAP010000381.1:0-13070 GCF_056205495.1 Psychrobacillus sp.
GAACTTATCTAAACCGTTTACTTCTATACCGTTTTCCACTAGCAGTCTCACAACTTGTTCCATGTATTCTTGTGGGCCTTTCATGACGTTAAAAAAGAAAGTATGTAGAGCATTCCTTTTATATAGAGCGTCTGTAAAAGAAATATCTACGCCATTTTCTAATAGGTACTGAATAATCGCTAGCTTATCATCGGGTTTCTCATAATTAAGCATTGCAGTAGACAATAAATTTAACTTACTATGTGTATTTATCTGATTTACTTCTCCATTATAGAAACTTTTAAATTCCTCAAAGGTTCCTTTTAGTACTGCATCAAACACATTTGTTATTTTCATATCCTTATCATTTCCCTTCAAATTTACGACTCCTATTTGCTCCAGGACTTTCTATCCTAAAGTTTTCGGGATTAAATTGGAACTCTTTCAACTCTTCTAAAGTTATTTCACGATTCCTATATTTTTCAAACATCGGATGATATTCATAGCCTTGTCGATGTCCAAAGTCTACTACACCTCTTCTTGGTTGACCAGGCTTCCAGTCCAGGACCTCCATTGTATTTGGATCACGTAAAATGCCATCAGGCCCAACATTGTTGTCATATACCTTCTGTTCAAATTCTGTTTTTTTGTCACCTGATAATTGTGGTCTTCCACGTGGTTTTCCATTTTTTATATATGGTCCATTTTCTATAGGAGGTAACTCATCTAATATTCTAGAAGCATCTCTAACCTTATCTGCCGCCTTTGAAGCATCAGCAGCGTTGTCTATAGCTTTGACTGCTGCCGAACCGCCTTTTACAAGTTTTCCAACAGGAATAGGGATAACAGAGGCGGCAGCTATTCCTTTATCTAAAAAGGATGCATTTGGATCTGTTAATGTTCTGATATCATCCATAATCAGAAAATCAGCGACCATTTCAAAACCGTTTTTATCCTCTGACTCCTGTGCTTCCTCTATCTTGGATACTATTTCATATTGAATTTGATCGGAATCGATTTCTTGAAACTCTTTTACGATAAGTCCATTGTCATAAGCATGATACCTGACAAACAACATAGTTTCATCCAGTTCCCCTTCAACTGATTTAATTCTACCATTTTCCATAATGCTCAGTATCTCCGGATCAATCTCCGTCCCTATTAATTCGTCTACGTTGTCTCCTGAAGTACAAGTAATCATTGGATATGTCTTCAAATCTACTATATCTTTTAATTCACTGTTCAACGTTAACGCTTTCCATTCGTTCGTCTCAAATCTAATATCCGTACGTCCGGATAAAAATAATGATTCAATCATAGAAACCCATTGATTCATCAAATTAATACCTTCCTCTATAGAGGATAAAGCATTTTTTTGAGAGGTATCAAATTCCTGAAGCTTGTCTATCGTTTCATCTTTATTTTTTCTTGCATTGCTTACTCCTTCTTGCACCAGACTATCATCTAAGTGAGGAAGGGGTACAATATCGCTAACTTGGTTCATAATATCATTTGATTGGTTAGTTAAGTCACTAGTGAGTTGAGAGATACTCGTAAGCCCTGTATCTATTTCGCCCTCCAAATAGGATTCCGCTATATAACCCTCTGTGCTTGACTCCAGTGATTCTAAAGCATTATTTATATTCACTAAGGTTTCTGAAAAATGTTGAGAAAACAATTGAAAGGTTTGATGAAGAGGGAGATGACACTCTTCATAAAAGGACTTAATCGCTGTACCTCCTTTTCCTTTTAGTACTTCGTCCATAGCTATTAATGCCTCGATAGATTGCTGTATAGCAGTCATTTCAGTTCTTAATCTCTCCTGTTGATTCCCTATCCGCTGAAGGCCATTTTCTAATAAGTCTACATCTAATATTTTCATAGTATGCTTTTCCTCTTAGCTCTTCTAACGACCTTACATCCATCCCCTGTTTGCTTGCCTATGAACATAAAACTCCACCTTAAAAAATTTAATATTAGTTATAATATTCCATTTTTGTATATAGAGGTAAAGTCAGAGCTCTGTTATAAACAACAAATAATTCTAAAGTAATTAAATTTTCAGTCTCATTATGATAAAAGACTCACGAAGAAGCTATCTTTGTAAATAAAAGCGTTTAGGTCAATCATCATCTTTTAGGACCGCACAATCGGAAGAAAAGTTGAATTTATGTAAGATACACCCTACTAGTTTTATACGTAATTATCTCTTATAGCTTTATTTTTAAATAATTTAATCTTATTAATCTTTTCTTTGAAACCTATATTTACATGACAAGTTCTAGATTTCGTATATCAATATATTATTATTTTATTATTTGAATTATTCAAAATATTAACTTTACATTATAGAGTTAATAGTTTTAATATAGATATATGTTTTATAAATCTTTTTCAGGGGGTTTGGGGTATGGGAAATGTTTTTAAAAAGTTATCAATTATTCTTACCGTTACGATGTTAGTTTTCCTAGCAGCTTGTGGAGCTGGGGAGTCTTCAAATGGAGAAAGCAGTAAAGACGCTAATGGCACGATTTCCGCCAAAATAGGAGTTATTTCTTACATGACAGGTCCAGGCGCGGCTTATGGGGAAGCGATTACAAATGGATTAAAGCTAGCTTTAGAAGAAATTAATGAAAAGGGCGACGTAAAGATTGAGCTTGTCATCGAGGATTCTGTCGGAAAACAAGAGCAGGCATTATCTGTTGGCCAAAAATTAATGAGTCAGGATGACATTGTTGCCCTTATTGGACCGACGTTAAGTACGGAAATGAACGTTGTTGGCCCTGAGGCTGACCTTAATGGGATCCCAATCATGGGGACTTCCACTACAGCAGCTGGCATCCCTCAAATTGGGGACTATGTATTCCGTAACTCTATACCAGAATCGCTGGCTATACCAGCTGCCCTAGAAAAGGCAGTAGATAAATACGGCGCTAAAAAAGTAGCCATTTTATATGGGAACGATGACTTATTCACTCAATCTGGATTCGATACGATGAAGGCTGAAGCTGAAAATATGGGACTAGAAATATTAACAATCGAGACGTTCCAAAAAGGACAGTCTGATTATAATGCACAGCTTACTAAGATTAAAGATCTTCAGCCAGATCTAATCTTGGCTTCCGCACTATACAATGAGGGTGCAGTAATCATGGATCAAGCGAGAAAAATGGGCATTGATGTTCCTTTTGTAGGAGGGAATGGTTTCAACTCACCTCAGGTAATTGAGATTGCTGGGGAAGCATCTGACGGACTAATCGTTGCAACTCCTTGGTTTGCTGATAAACCTGATGAAAAAGTGAAGGCTTTTGTAGAGAAATATGAGACAGCGTACGGGCACAAGCCAGACCAATTCGCTGCACAGGCCTATGATGCTCTTTATATTTACGCAGAGGCACTAAAAAATGCTGGGGAAGCAGATCGAGATGCACTCCGCGATGCTCTAGCTGAAATCAAAGATTTAGAAGGTATTCTTGGGAAGATTTCTTTTGACGAAGAAGGCGATGTAATCATGGACCCTACTGTACTAATTATTCAGGATGGGCAATTTAAATTATTTGAGTAAGTAAAAAAAATCTAATGATGATGGTAAGGGTGAATAGCCCTTACCTTATTTTGAAAGGGTGAGCTTTCATGCTTTTAGAACAAATTATTAACGGTATAACACTAGGAAGCATTTATGCTATTGTTGCCCTTGGATTTACACTTGTCTTTGGTGTACTCGGCATTATTAACATGGCTCATGGAGAAATTTTCATGATAGGTGCTTTTATAGGGGTGTTGGTAACTAGTGTATTAGGATTACCACTTTGGGTAGCATTTCTCTCTGCAGTAATCGTTACCGCTATCTTGGGATATTTGTTAGAAAAGATTGCACTTCGGCCTCTTCGAGGGAAACAGGGTGTTTCACATCTTGCCCCTTTAATCAGCACTATTGGGGTTTCCATCTTGTTGGAGAACCTTTCACATCATTTGTTTGGAGCCGGTAATCATCCGTTTCGACATTCTTTTGCACAAATTCAAATCCAAGTTGGTTCAATCACTATTTATTTAGTACAGATTTTAATCTTTGCGATTTCTATTACCCTTATGATCGTACTTTCGTATTGGCTCTCTAAAACGAAAGCTGGAAAGGCTCTGCGCGCTACTGCCGAAAACTTAGAGACCGCTAGTCTACTGGGTGTAAATACGAAACGTACTATTACAACGACTGTCATACTTGCCTCTGCCCTTGGTGGAATAGCAGGAATTCTAGTAGGTATGGCCTTTAACTCCGTTAATCCTCAGATGGGCTTGTCCATGGGCTTAAAAGGCTTAGCCATTATCATATTAGGCGGCATGGGAAATGTAAAAGGTGCGATGGTTGGAGGATTACTCCTTGGTCTTTCTGAAACAATGATTGTTGCCTACGGAGATTCTGGTTATAGAGATGCCGTTGCCTTCGTCGCTATTATCTTTATCCTTCTCATACGTCCACAGGGTATTTTCGGCAAGAAAACTGCTGAGGTAGGAAGGTGATGATCATATGCTAGGAGAAATTTTAAATCCATACTATTTACAGATTATCTCTTTTATTCTTATCAATATTATCTTAGGGATAAGCATTTACATAACGCTTTCCTCCGGCCAATTATCTTTAGGAAATGCAGGTTTCATGGGTATCGGAGCCTATACTTCTGCACTCCTAACTATCAACTTTGAGGTCCCTCTGTATTTGAGTATTGTTTTGGGGGCAATAGTTGCAGGGGCATTCGGAATTTTAATTGGTATTCCTGCATTAAGATTGAGTGGAGTTTATCTAGCTATTGCAACACTCGGTTTTGGAGAAGTACTTCGAGTAATTTTTGTGAACTGGGACTCAGTGACCAAAGGCTCGATTGGCTTGTCTGGTATACCTCATCTTGGTAGAGAGCTGTTTCAATTTTTAAGAGATTTAGGATTTGATCCCGATATGCTTGGACTTAAAAACAATCAAGCTATTTATTTATTAGTAGTACTTGTTTTATTGATCATTACTATATTTATTGTTTGGTTTTTTATCAGACAGAACAAGTCACGTGTCGGTAGAGCTTACGCTGCCATTAAAATGGATGAAAAAGCAGCAGAAGCAATGGGTATTAATATCACTTATTACAAAGTATTGTCCTTTACACAAGGCGCAATTTTGGCTGGTTTTGCTGGTGCTCTTTACGCACATGTCTTAGCTTATATCAGTCCTGCAGATTTTGCTTATCACCGTGCCATTGATATTTTAATCTTCTCCATTTTTGGTGGAAGCGAGGTTATATGGGGAGCAATATTCGGAGCAACCTTTATGACACTACTTCCAGAGGCATTACGATTTATTAGTGAATATCGATATATGATTTACGGGATTATTCTAATTGTATTGATGGCTTTCCGCCCACAAGGAATTATAGATGTTCCCGTATTGAATTGGCTAAAACGAACATTTACATTTAAAAGGAGGGATTCCAATGGTATTAGAGTTAAAAAATATAACTAAAAACTTTGGTGGAATCTCAGCCTTAACGGACGTCTCATTCCAAATCAACGAAGGAGAAATTTTCGGATTAATCGGACCTAATGGGGCTGGTAAAACTACCATGTTCAATATAATAACTAATATGTTCGCCCCTACCTCTGGAGAAATCTTATTTTTAGGGAAAAATATTTCAGGTATGAAGCCTCATAAAATCACAGATAAGGGAATCTGTCGTACGTTTCAAAACATTAGATTGTTTTCTCAAATGTCCGTCTTGGAAAATGTATTGGTAGGTGCCCATTGTCGAAATAAATCCGGTGTTTTAAAAAGTGTACTTAGAACAAAGTCACAAAAGCAAGAAGAGAAAGGTAACTACGAGGCGGCTTTGGAGCTGTTAGAGTTAGTGGGTCTTTCCCCATACGAGGAAACGATTGCAGAGAACTTAGCTTACGGCCAACAGCGAAGATTAGAAATAGCCCGTGCCCTGGCAAGTAATCCAAAGCTATTATTATTAGATGAGCCTGCAGCTGGTATGAATGAAACAGAAACAGAGAACCTATTTGAGTTGATAAAAAAAGTTCAAAAGCGTGGAGTAACAGTTTTACTGATTGAGCACGACATGCCTTTCGTGATGAAGCTTTGCGACAGAATTGCAGTTTTAAATTTTGGGAAGAAACTTGCTGAAGGTACTCCTACTGAAATTCAAAATAATCAGGATGTAATAGAAGCTTACCTCGGATCAGAGGAGGATGAAGAAATTGCTTAAGGTAACAGGAATTGAAACATTTTATGGAAAAATACAAGCTCTTAAAAATGTAAACCTTGTAGTAGAGCAGGGTCAGGTCGTCACCCTCCTCGGTGCAAACGGTGCCGGGAAAACTACAACGATGAAAACAATTACAGGCCTACTAAAGCCTCAGAAAGGAACTGTTGAGTTTTTAGGTGAGAACATTACTGGCATGAGACCTGACCAGCTTGTCAGAAAAGGTATTGCCCTTGTCCCTGAGGGAAGGGCTATCCTTTCTAGCATGACCGTTCTAGAGAACCTGGAAATGGGCGCTTATCACAGGAATGATAAGGATATAAAAAAAGATTTGGAAAATGTGATGGAACAGTTCCCTATTTTAAAAGAACGGGAGGACCAGTTAGGCGGTACCTTATCCGGTGGGCAGCAGCAAATGCTTGCCATCGCAAGAGCACTGCTATCCAAACCGAAGTTACTATTGCTAGATGAACCTTCTATGGGGCTAGCACCATTAATAGTTGCCGATATCTTTAAAATGATTCGCGAAATTAAAGCCAGCGGTACTACTGTATTATTGGTGGAACAAAATGCAAAGCAAGCACTGAAGGTTGCGGATTATGGCTATGTCATGGAAACCGGAAAAATCATTATTAACGGAGAAGCAGATAGCTTACTGGAAGACCCAAGAGTTGTTGAGGCATATTTAGGTAAGAAAACGAGTTAGTATTTAAGGAGGAGCTTATATGACCCGTTCTATTTCACAGCTGGAGTTACCACATTCAATTTCTCTTTTAGAAGAATTGGCCTCTAAATCTATTGAAACAGGACCGTTTACATACGTCCATAGTGGTGCTGGTAATGAAAGCACCCTTCGCGCCAATGAGGCTGCCTTTGAGGATTGGTGTATCGTCCCTCAATATTTAAATGATGTGAGCAGTCGAGACACCTCCACTACTTTGCTGGGAACTACCTTCCCTTCCTCATTTGCACTTGCACCAATCGGGGTTCAAAGTATTTTCCATCCTGAAGGTGAACTGGCTTCCGCACGTGCTGCTGCAGCATGTGGAGTCCCTTTTATAGCTAGTACATTATCCTCTTATCCTTTAGAGGAAATTGCCGCTAATCTAGGTGACACACCACGCTGGTATCAGTTGTATTGGTCCAATGATGAGGAAATGGCGATAAGTATGGTTCGTCGAGCAGAAAAAGCTGGATATTCTGCTATCGTCATTACGATTGACACCTCTCTTCTTGGAAATAGGGAGCGTGATTTAAACAATCGCTATTCTCCTTTAAAACTGGGAAAAGGGGCTGCTAACTACTTATACGACCCTGTCTTTCAGGGTCGATTTACTAACCCCCCTTCCGCTGACGATCCGGAGGTCATCAAAAGTATTGTTGATATTATCTTTAATCCTTCATTAACCTGGGAAAACCTTAAAACCATCAAGGAGCACACGAAGCTTCCTATTTTACTGAAAGGTATACTTCATGAGGAGGATGCAAGAAAAGCTTTACTCCATGGAGTCGATGGAATTATAGTCTCCAATCATGGAGGCAGACAGCTGGATGGGTGTATTTCATCCTTAGAGGCACTCCCGTCCATCGCGGAAGTCATTCAGGGGAATATTCCAGTGCTATTAGATAGTGGTATCAGACGTGGCTCTGATGTCATTAAAGCAAAAGCTCTTGGGGCAGATGTAGTTTTACTTGGCAGACCTTTCATCTATGGTTTATCCGTTGCAGGTGAGCATGGGGTTGAGCACGTCCTACGTAATATGATTAACGATATTGACGTTACTTTAGCGTTATCTGGTTGTGCATCGATGAACGAGGTTAACTCATCGCTTATTAGAAGAAAGAAATAAAGAGAAAAGGCAAGGATGCAGAAATAAGCATCCTTGCCTTTTCTCTTTATGTGATGAGTGAGTGGAACCGACCGATTATTCGCGGCGACCGACCGATTATGCACCATAACCGACCGATTCTCTTTTTGTTCGGTATTACTACAAGTCTGTTTCTAGATTCATTCCCCTATCACTTCAATATATCTTTTATACGTTGAACGTAAGGCTCTTTATCATAGGCAAAGTAGAGCTGGCTGGCTACTCGGATTGGATCTCCAAAGAAAAAGCGTTCATAGTGGGTTTGTCTTGTTCCGAAGGGGCTCATCGTAAGATCCCAAGCAAGGCGGAATAGCTTTACACGTTCTTCAGCTGGGGCTGCCTTTGCCTGCAAGTATTGATCGAGGTCCTTTCTAATCGGTGAGTTAAAATCATTTTCTGTCGGAATGGTCATGAGGCCACTAGCACCCAATAGCTGTATGATTTCCACTAGTCTTGGGTATACCTTCGGATAAACTGTGATAGCAGCGTGCAATGTAGCTCTATCTGGCTCCATTAAACCAAATCGATTTACTTTCGCATCTATTTCTGATTTCAATAATAACGCTTTTAAAGATTCTAATGCTACAATTACCTCTGCCGCCTTTTCCTGAACATGCTGATATTCTTCTATATTAATAGTTTTAATAATTGACTGGACAATTCCTAAGACAAGTTCAGTTTTAACAATCTGTCTAGATATTACCTGGTGTAGGGTGAACGATTGGAAGGAGCTGCTAATCATAAAATCATTGGCCGTCAATGGGTCATCATAAATAAATACACGGTCCCACGGGACTACTGCATCATCAAAAACCACAATGGTATCCATTTCATCATATTTGGAGCTCAGCGGATAATTAAAGGAAGAATCTCCTCCAACTAATGACTCCCGACATATAAATTTTACGCCCTTCGTGTTACTTGGGATAGAGAAGAAGTACCCTTTCCCTTCATCTAATATTGGTCCAATGGAATATACTAATATTTCATCCGTCATACCTCCTTGCGTTGCAAGCAGACGTGCACCCTTAATAATAATTCCTTCCTCATTTTCACCGATGACCTTAGCTGCAATTGGTTCTTTTTCATCTTCTAAATAATAGTAAGTTCGATTTACCTGTGGTTCAATAAAACTGTGAGTTAAAGTTAAATCATTTTCTCGTACATATTCAAAATAGGATTGGAGATACTGAGGGAAAGAGCTATTTTTGCCTTCCAGTAATTTTGCGGAAGACGCATAAGCCATTAAAGTTGTATTCATATAATCTGGACTTCTTCCCATTAGACCATTGGTCGCTCGAGCCCATTCCTGAACCATCAACCTTCTTTTAGCCAAATCTTCTTTTGTTTTTGGCTCTAAAAAAGACACGCCCACAGACTCTCCTGTAGTTGGGGAGGAATAGGTTAATATTTCTTTTAATTTTGGGTCATGCTGCATATCAAATAATGCTGCTTGGCTCTTCATGACCCCTTTGAAAGCGGGGTGTTCGGAAATCTTCCCCGTTACTCTTTTTCCGTCAACCCAAATTTCCGAGTTCAACTGATCTATCCGCTCTATATATTGTTTTCCTGTAATAGCAGGCATAGGCACTCTCCTAAATGATGCTTCATAATTGTTCTTTTCTGCTTATACTATTACGATTTTTCTTGAAAGGTGACAGTTTGGGAAGAGCTATCATTTGACTTCATATATTCAGTATTTTAGGATAATTATTTAAGGGATAACTTTTATTCCATGAAAAACGCTTCAAATAAAAATGATGAAGGAGTCCTGCAAAGTGAAAAAATTATTAATTGCTATCGTGGGATCTGTTATACTAGCTGGTTGCTCTGCTACTGAAGAGGAAGTATCAGATGTATCTCCCGTTGAATTAGAAGAGGAACTACCAAAAGAAAATCAAGACCTCCATGATTTTCCAGAGTATCCTATTTTAAATAATGTTATTGACCTGCAAGTATATGTAGCAAATATTGAGACTGATAACGAAGGAACTCGAGTGATTTTCTTTGAAGACGCTGATGGCAACAAAATATATAAAAGTGTGTTCGTTAAAAATGAGAGTTACTTAAAGGTTATAGAGCTAGAGGACGGAGAGGGAATTCTTTACAATGAGGTCATATAAAAACAGCCCCTAGAAAAACCTTAGGGACTGTTTTTTTTTCGTGTACTATATCCATGCAATAATTAGGTCTTGTCAATATGAATGTAGAAGATTCTTACTCCTCTTCTACCGTCTCTTTCTTTTCTTCTCCATCAACAAAATAGTTAATGGTATTTTCTTCCGTATCCACTTCAATTGGTTGGTCCACATCCACATCAATTCTTGAAGCAATTACTACTTCTTCTTCTTTAGAATATTTATAGGTTGCTAATGTTTTGTTTGTATCATCACTTTCTTGAGTAACAAGTACTTCAGTACCGTTACTGAAAGTTAGTTTGTCTTCTAATATTTCTATTTTCAAGCTATTATCAACCGGTATATTTTGAGAGATAGTCCATTTTTCTTCGCCCTCATTGTACTTTCCAATAAGCAAACCTTGGGGCTCCTCTTTAGCTTGTGTATAAGGAATAACTACTTCAGGGATTGTATCCTCATCAAATTGGACGATTACAGCTTGTCCAAATTCCGGCTCAGCTAAATCATTTTCCTCCCACCATTTACTTTGGTTAGATAATGCTAGCCATTCTTCATCCGTCACCTCTAGTGAAAATTCCTCATCTTCTACGACTGCTTCTTGCTTGGTTTCTTCAGTTTGGTCCTTTTCCTTCACTGTCGTCTCCTCATCAGAGCAGGCTGCAAGCAACAGAGTAAGAGCAGTGACACCTAAAATTCTCTTTTTCATAACAAATACCTCCTTTAAAACTGAATGCCCCTACGACTATTACAAAATTCGACATTCATTTTATCTATATAACCTAAACACATGGATGATAAACTCATTAAAGGAAAAATTAGTATTTCTATACTAATGTGCTAGTCGAAAAATTTATAAGCACAAAAGACCAAATCACAAGGACATGGTCTTAATAGAAATTTTTAAGAAGAAGTTATTTGCCCGCCATTAACATGAAGGGTTTGACCAGTGACAAAACGTGAATCATCTGAGGCTAGATAAACAAAGGTAGGTGCTAGCTCGAAAGGCTGACCTTGTCGTTCCATCGGGTTGCCAGCTTGTGTAACCTCATCTGCTGAAAAGCTAGCAGGAATCAACGGTGTCCATATTCTCCCTGGCGCAATTGCATTGACTCTAATGCCTTGGCTTACTAGGTTATTTGCAAGGGCGCGAGTAAACCCTACATTTGCGGCTTTAGTAGCCGTATAGTCCATTAAATGCTTATGTCCTTCATATGCAACGACTGAAGCAGTATTAATAATAGAGCTCCCGGGCTTAAGATGTGGTAAAGCTGCTCGCGTTGTGTAGAAATGGGAATAAATATTAACTTTAAACGTATCGTCAAATTGCTCATCTGTAATATCTAAAAGACTTAGCTGCTGGAACTGAATTCCTACATGATTACATAAAACATTTAACTGCCCAAAAGCTTGAACAGTTGCATCTACTATATACTTACAATGCTCCTTGTCTCGCAAATCTCCCGGTAACAGTAAACAACGTTGCCCAAGCTCCTCTATCCTATTTCTTGTACGATAGGCATCTTCGTGCTCATCAAGATAAGCAATGGCGACGTCTGCTCCTTCCTTAGCAAAGGCTATAGCTGCAGCCGCTCCCATCCCACTGTCTCCTCCTGTTATTAAGACCGCTTTGCCAAGTAACTTACCCGTTCCTGTATAGTTAGGATTCTCTATAATTGGCCTTGGATGCATCAGACTTTCCAGACCAGGCTGCCTTAACTGACGCTGCTCCGGTACCGTAATTGGAACTTCCTGAAACTTTGTTATTTTGCCGTAGTTTGGATTCATAGGGTACTTTTGATTGTGCTCATGTTGTTCGGACAATAATATCTCCCTTCTTGTTTAATCTTCGAACTACTTTATGTGAACTTACCTGTATCGGTGATAATAATCTACGTGCTGTGCCTACTTTTCGATAAAAGAATAAATTATTAATTAAAAGGAGGAATGCAGTTGAACAATCATTTGTTAATACTTAACCAAGGGGCAGAAACATTACTCACGAATTACTCAAGTGCAAAGGTAAATGTACAATATAACTCTAACTCCAAGCCCTTTGAACTACCCAAAATTGGAGCAAGACCCCCATTTTATTGCCATCCAAGCTTTGAAGCCTATTATCCGCTTCTTTAATAGCTATAAACCCCAAAGCCCTTCTTCGTGACGAGGAAGGGCTTCTTGAAGTCTTTAACATTATGATATTCGAGCTCTCCTTCCAACTTTGCAAACATAGTCCATTAGCTTACTATGTGCTAGTGGAAACAAAGAAAAAAAGATATCCATTGTTCGTCGCATTGGCATCGGACAAATAATGGGGTTATTGTGATGAACACCATTTATGGTAATCTTAGCTAGCTTTTCAGGAGTCATTAACTTTTGCTTTTTCATCTGTTGAATCATTTTATGCTTATCCATATTAATAGCTATAGCATTTGAAAAGATGGGCGTATCTACAAACGTGGGACAGAGTACACTTACTTTCACCCCATGTTCTTTTGCCTCATAATGCAACGAGGTTGTAAGCCCAATTACAGCATGTTTCGTAGCGGCATATGCTGCTGTCAGAGGAGAGGGCCCCATTCCTGCAGCTGAAGATGTATTTATAATATGACCGAATCCCTGCTCTTTCATGATCTTGTAGCCTATCTGTGTCCCATGTATGACTCCCCAAAGATTGATATTTACGATATGTTTCCAGTCCTCTATTGAAACATCATACAATTCACCATACATAGTAATTCCAGCATTATTGAACAGATAATCCAGTCTACCATGTTCGTTAAAAGTATTCCGAACCAACTCTTCCATACTTACTTGATCAGCTACGTCCACATATTTAT
>NZ_JBAEAP010000382.1:0-1803 GCF_056205495.1 Psychrobacillus sp.
AATAATGAACTGTTTGGATAAATTTCAACTTCAATTTTTCCACCTGATTCTTTTTCAATATATTCCTTCATTTTTAAAGCCCCTTTATGCTTCGGGGTGTTCTCAGCTACTACATGTGCAAATTTAATTTTCATTTCCTGAACTCCGTCACTGGCTTCTCCGGATACAGGAATTTTTTCATCATCTTGGCAAGCTACTAGAAAAATAATTGAAATTAAAACAAATAGAGATAATGCAAACTTTTTCATCCTTTTTCCCCCTTAGTTTTTTTAAATATTTTTTCTTTCCCCTTAAAATGAAAGGGCTTACAAAAATGTGAAAGTATGTTGCACAACTGAGACTTTTAGTTGAACTACTTACTACTAACACCTAAAACAAGTTGATCTTAATCTACTAATCTGTACTTTGGATACAACTCATTTACAAATTATCACACCGAAAACTGAAAGTAAAGAAAAATTATAATATTTAGTATAATTAGAATTTTATATTGTTTTTTCAAATATACTGTATTATGATGTACCTTGTAATCCTGTATCCGAAATACATAAACTAATAGGGGAGGAATCTGATTGAAAGTTTTAAACTTTATTGAAAGCGCTTTATCTGGTATTTTATTCCTTTTAGGAATTGGTATTAGTCTATACTCCGTCTTTATGCGATACGTCATGGGAGCTTCCCAAAGCTGGGCAACAGAGGTTTATACGATGCTCCTTGTATGGGCAATTTTCATAGGCTTTTCTACAGCCTTAAAAGAAGATAAACATATTGCCATCGAACTATTTTATGATAAGTTTGGTCCTACTATGAAAAAAGTCTCTCAAGCCATCATTTTTATCATAGGGATTGGTTTCAGCATATTCATCATATGGACAGGTTTTAATATGGTTCTTACCGCATATGATCAGCAGATTAAAACAATAGATCTTGGGTTCCCTATTTGGATCAACTATTTGATCATGCCGATTGCTGGCGTTTTATTACTTATCCGCTTCTGTGAAAAAGCATATAGATTCTTTGTGAAGCATGAGGAAATTACTCATGGAGGTGATTTAGAATGGAAGCAATAATCGTCATTGGATTATTATTTGTTTTAGCCTTCTTGAGAGTCCCTATTGCTATAAGCTTAGTAGTCTCCAGTATTTTTGGACTCTATTTAGTAGACTTCTCGCTGGATACGGTCATTCAAAAAATGTTTACAGGGGTAAATAGTACAACGCTGATGGCTATACCAGGTTTCGTTTTTGCTGGATTGGTCATGGCAAAGGGGGGTATCTCCAAATATTTAATAGAATGTATCAAATCCTGGGTTGGACATACAAAAGGCGGGTTATCTGTTGTAACGGTGCTAACTTGTATGATTTTTGCAGCTATTTCTGGATCAAGCCCGGCTACTGCTGCGGCAATCGGAGCAATAATGATTCCTATGATGGTGAAAGCAGGATACGATAAAACATATTCCATGGGATTAGTAGCTGCTGCAGGTACATTAGGAATCTTAATTCCTCCTTCCATCCCACTTATTCTATATGGTTCCGTATCTGAACAATCCACTGGAAAGCTATTCTCTGCAGGGATCTTACCCGGTATATTACTTGGTCTATCCTTAATGGTTTATGCGGTAATTGTTGCACATCGCAAGGGCTATGGCGGGTTAGAGAAAGTCCCTCTTAAAGATAGATGGAGACCAACGTTAAAAGCAGTATGGGGACTAATAATGCCTGTGGTTATATTAGGCGGAATCTATAGCGGGGTCGTTACACCAACAGAAGCATCCTTCCTAGCATCCCTATACGCGATTAT